>JBCCZV010000098.1:0-14316 GCA_039187085.1 Pseudomonadota bacterium | reverse complement strand
CAGCATTGTCAATGCGCTGCGTCGTGATACGCTAGATAAATGGTTACTTGTAAGTTTAGTGGCATTACTATTCAACTCATTAGTCAGTGGCGTATTTCTTAATCCGGCTAGCTTATTTTTTAGTAGCCTATTATTTGCCATCATTATTAAACGTGCAAAAATATCCTTTACCATCTTCTCTCTAGAAAACAGAAAAATGGCCTCTTTGGCTAGGATTCAAGTGGTATTGATCCCAGCCTTTTCCATGATGTGGCTCTCTTCACATCTTTATGCTTTCCAAGGTTTAAAACACTATGATGCCGATCGCTTACAACAAGCCTTAGCGTTAAACCCAGGCAATGAACGCGCTTGGTATGATTTATCACGCGTGCAATATCAAAAATTTCGCGACACTCATGGCAGCCTTCATTCCTTAGAACGCTTTGTTGAACTCTACCCTTATCATATTCAAGCTTTATATCTTTTAGCACAACGTCAAATAACGGCTAAACACTATGAAGCGGCCAAATATTCACTGGAACGCCTGCTAAAAATGTACCCCTCTTACGAAAAAGCTAAGCAATTGAAGCGCTATTTACAGCGACTCATTGATACTCAACATCAATAACAATTAGGAGAAATTGATGATAACGAAAAAAATGGTCTTGCCTTTGGTTGCGGCAAGTTTAATCAATATGGCCTACGCCAATAACGATCCTTACTCTGGGCAGATTCCTGGAGATAGTGAAGTCTGTGAGAGCAACATCAATCTTGGAGAAGCGCTATCTAGCAGTTGGACAACACCATGCTTATCCGATAACAGAAATAGTTATAGCGACCCTTACGCTCCGCCCACAACCTATTATGCACACTATTTCACATTCACTTTGGATGAAGATAGTGATGTCGCGATTAAGCTCGATGATAATCAATGGGACTCGCGTTTCTATTTACTGGATGGTGAACGCGGCAGCGCTATCATTCGCTCTGACTACAGTCAACTTGAGAGTTTTTTAAGAGCAGGCACTTACACCATTGAAGTGACGAATAGTTTTATCGCCGATTTTTCATTAAGCGTTGCACAAGTCAATCAAGGCACGGGGGAATGTATTTTCTCTATTCAGGACAATCAAACGCTGCAAGGCGAATTTACTACGGATTGTTTATCAGTAAATCGAGCTTCAGGAAATAGTGGGAATAGCGATCCTTATAACTTCAGGGCAAAATATTATACGTTTGAGCTTCTAGAAACTTCAGATATAAAATTTTCATTGTCTTCGTCTTCGGATATTTACCAATATTTACTTACTGGAAACGGAGAAAATGGAGATGTGTTAAAAAGTCTCTACTTCAATGATAGATATAGTAACCAGCCATTAATAGAATCTCTAAACCCTGGCGAATTTACTGTAGAAATTGCTTCAGCTAACTCAGGTGAAGCGGGACAATTTAGCATTTCTTATGAAATTATAGGTGAGAATACAGAATGTATAAAAAAGCTTAACCTCAATAGCACTTTAAATGAAGAATTCTCTCCTCAATGTTTAAGGCAAGAGGAATTCTCAAATTTAGATCCCTATGCAGGTACATCTTTAGATCCCGTTAGAGCTAATTACTATGAATTGCTAGTTGATGAAACCACTGCGCTTAATTTATCTGTAAACTCTGACAACATAACTCCTTTAATTACTCTATATTCTTCAAATGGTGAGCCTTTACATACCAATGAAGATATCAATTGTTGGGGTTGTACACCATCCAATGAACTATCAGTAACACTTGACTCGGGTGAATACCTCATAGAAATATCTGCTTATAACACGCTCGCCATAGGGCAATATCGATTAACTTCACTGAAGTTTTCAGGTGCTAATTGCACTAATGAAATTAAACTTGGTGATAGATTAGATAGTCTTTTAGACAACAGATGTTTATCCATCTTCCGTGGTGACGGTACTGGAAATAGTGATCCCTATTCAGGTAACAACGATCCTTATGGACCTACTACTGACACTTACTTTGCGAAACGCTTTGAATTTGATGTTTCCGAGCCTTCAAGTATTCGCTTATCAACCAGCCTGTCAAATTACAGTGGATTTATCTACTTAGCCAAGAAAGAAAGCGTGGGTTACAGCGTCCTTAATCAAACTCAAGATTACTGGGGCATTCGTAGCGAGAGCTTCGATAGACATCTCGATCTCGGTAGCTATGTGGCAGAAATCACGACGGCCTACCCAGAAACGGAAGCAGAATTTAGTGTGTCGTTAAATACTTTGGGCTATCAAGCTTGTGAATCCTTTGTGAATGTTTCTGAGCCGCAAGCGATTGAGTTAGGCACTAACAGCGGTTGCTTATCACAACAAAAACCACCGGTTTATCACTACGACCCTTATGGACCTTTACCCAGTTACTATGATTACTTCTATGCCAGCTACAATACTTTCAAAGTGGAAACAGCGGGTAGCTATGTGATTACCTTGAGTGACAGCGGAACATCGACAGAGCTCTTCTTGTTGGAAGGAAGCAACCAAAATGGTGTGTTGCTTGACAGAAGTTTTGGTAACAGCTTACTGATTACCTTGCAGCCTGGATATTATACCGTGGAGTCAACGACCGTTAGTCCGAACGTTGCAACAACAGGTAACTTATTGGTAGAAAAATTAAACTAAACGCTTAAACAAAGAAATCGTGTATGACAAACTTAATGCGCGATTTCTTAATGTTTTAACGCTTTGGGTTTAAATGTAAACTTACAGAACACTCTCACTGTTATCTTCATTAACAAGCTCTTTAGTACCATCAATTAATTGTTTTTTCTTTTTTTTCAATAACTTCCATTTTTGTTTGATCTGTTCAAACGCATCACTCGCTTCAAACTTTCCTCCAGCCTCTAGTGCACAAACAATACTAATATCCTTGGCAAAGTCTTGTAATTGCTGATCAAAAAGCGTTTGGTTTTTTGTACTAATTTCTACGTTATGCATGCCATCACCATGTAATAAAAATGTCACATTAATAAAGCTTATCAGACAGCTATTAAAAAACAAGTTTAAGTTTCAATCATAGTTACAGGTTAGACATCTAAATTGATACGCTCTTCACATCCTTGAGTTCTCAAAGCTTTATTTAGTGACTAACGTATCAATCGCAGCATTGTTGGATTTACTCTTGAGTTTATAAAAAATCTCGCACAAAAACGAGGCTTTCAGCACATTCAATGATCGATTTTGGTTATTTTTAAGTATCATTGTCGACTTCCGATGCATACGCTCAACAACTTTCTTAACGATTCAAGGTATTAATAATCCCTATCAATGTTTTTTTACAGCCCACTAGCTGGATTGCTCTTTTTGCAGTCTATTCAATAAATCTTCTAGCTCTTGGGATGGTGAAATTTCACCTCGTGCAATGGCCGATAAGGTTCTTTGTATTTTTTGTGTGCTGGGTGCTCTTGTTAATTCATCATAAGCAATCATGGAACTTTCATCCGGTAGTGACAATAAAAAGCTCGTGGTTAAAGCTACCGACTGTTCCGTGTCATTGTCGCTATTGAGCATCACACCTTGCAAAGCATCTAAGGTTTGGCCTCGATACAATTCAGGAATACTGGAGTGCACGCCTGAATTGATAATATAATTCATCGCTGGCACCAAGTTGCGATCTTCATGGGTGATAAAAGCTATGGCTTCTTCGTACACGGAATAATTGATAGCATCACTTAAATTGGCCAGTGTTTGAAACATCGACGGATAAAGCTCACTGCGTTCATTTTCAAAAATATGCTCAGCCCCTTCTATCAAAACGTCCACACCCACTTGTGTTGATAACAGTATTTCCTCGAGGGCATGTCGCTTTGATAACATGTCATAGGGAATTTCACTGTAAAGTTCAATGAGTGCCGCTTGCATATCCGGTGAGGTTTCAAGGGAATAGAGTAAGCTTTGTATGAAATCCGTTTTTTCCTCATCATTCGTGGGTTGAGTCACTAGCCACTCAAAATACTGATTAAATTTATCCTGTAATTCATGCACGTACATTAATTCTGCATTGAAGGCTTCATCCATATCCAAAGCAACATCTTGCGCATTTTCATGAATGTCATGATAGGTATCATGGGATGAGGTATCGACTAAAGTCGTTGACGTTGGATTAGGTTCTTGTACATGATTGTCTTTAGTCATTGTTACTTTTTCATCATGCACATCATTGTCAAGTACGTCAGAGACTTGATTATCATTATTGGTTAATGACTCATTATTAAAGAACACATACAGAAGAATCAAAAAACTGCTCAATAGTATCGCGTAAATTTTCATAGCACCCTGCCTGTTAATATTGATGTTACCTGTAAAAGAATTGAAGGGAATGAGTGAATCATTCCCTTTATCTTTAATTATCTATTTGGAATTATATGGCTGGGTTATTTTGCAAATTCTTTACAGCACGTATGATACTGATTTCTCTTTTCATTAAATCAACGACGTTTGATGTACTAAAATGATTATTTACTCTAACATTTATTTTAGACGCCGATTCCTTCTTATTTAATCCGGCATTAAACGCATTCTTTGCACCGCCTTTTAATCTACCAAGCACTTTTTTACGAATATTTTGACGTTGTTTCTGATTGAGTTTAAAAGCTTTTCCTTGAGGTTTTAAAGCCTTATTCATCAATACACCAAAATTATTGTTATACCAAGTGACTTTTCCTTTATAATAATCAACTGCAGGCTTATATTTTTTCCTATCCATAGGTCGACCAAATAAAATCGTTTTTGCTGTAGTGCTGTTGCTTAATCCTCGACTACTGATAGTATTTGTCACATTAGGCTGTGAAAATTGGAATGAAGAACCTGATTTGGCTTTTGGCTCACTGGGATCTAAGGCTTTATCAATACTGGTATAATGACATTTTGAAAAAGCTTGTTTTTGCCATGTAATATTTTGAACCGCGGGGTCTTGTAAAGTACAGATAGTATCCGTGTGTACTTCGGTTTCCCAAAAACCCACTCTGCCACCTCTTCTGCCACAATCCGGAATGGTAGTAAATTGCGAACAGACTTTTTGGCTATATGTTTTCTTGCCAGTGGCTTTATATCCTGGTTTACAGGATTTATTCCAATAGCTTATGTTCTCTCTAGTTCTCCCATTCTTATAGTTATATGTGGGCCCAGACACATGGACTCTTGAACCGACATAGGAATCATCCGGTAAACCGCTAAAGCGAACATCAGCACTTTGTTGGCCTGTCAGCTTCATAGAAAATGCGCCTTGTCCAGGTGCTGGGTTACACTGGATGGTTTCTTCCCTTGTATTACAAATTTCACCTGTGTAGCCTGCTTCTAAAGTAATACTCGTCCCACTGATACCCGCAAAACCAAATTCTTGTGTGACTGCGGTACCGAAATACCAACCATGACAAGTGCCTTTATTCGTTGTTAAATAAACGGAACCGCAACGTGCTTCTGGTACTCCTTTTTCACACACATGAGGAGAGGAATGGTCAAGCAATACATTATTTACTGAACCCGTCCATCTCAAGACTTCCATTTTAGGCTTCGCATCCAGTTGTTGAATGGGCATGGATATCAACAATACCACAAGTATGCGCATTATTTTATTATTCATAGTTATTCCTACTTATTTTTAGATGTCATTGTTTTTTCAATCGCTAAAAGCTCTCAATCCATCAGGACTCAACGAATTCGAAAATAGCGAATCTCTTTGGCGTCATGATGGATAGCGTTTATAAGGTTATCAGCAGGAAAATATAAGTGGCAGGTCATAAAGAAACGCAAAAAGGTTAATCTCGAACCTTTTTACGAAATTGATTAGGCGTCACTTGGGTATAGCGCTTAAAAAATTTACTAAAATTGCCAACTTCATTAAAACCTAAATCATACGCTAAGGTGGAAATATCCATTTCATCAGCAAGCAAACGCCGTTTACTTTCTAAAATGACTCGTTGGTCGATATGAAATTTTGCTGTTTTGCCACTCACTTTTTTGCACACTTCATTGAGTGTTTTATAAGTAATACAAAGCTTTTGTGCGTAAAAACAAGCATCACGCTGATCAAAAAAATATTTTTCTATAATTTTTCCGAACTCCACAAACCGTTTAGTCTCTAGTGGTGGTGTTTTATTATGCTGCATATTATGTTCGCGTGCCAATGTCATCACCAGCGAACCGAATAATGAAAAAATTATCTCTCTCGTCATCACCGGTTGCGAAATTTCTATTTGCAAGGCTTTTGTTAACAGAAAAACATTGCATTTAATCGATTGTTGCAATTCAATGTGCGAAACTCCATTGAGCAATAGGTTATTGTGTAATAAAAAAGGAATAGTAATGTGCTCGCGCAACAAAGACAAAAATCGTTCGGTATAAACGATCACTTTTCCTTTGATTTGCTCATTAAAATCGAACGATTGCACTTGCCCTTTGTTAAGGAAGATAACGGTATTTTCTTTAAACGGTCGTTTTTCAAAATCAACCCAATGAAAACCCCTGCCTTGCTCAATAAGGAGAATAAGATGAAAGCCCAATTTGTGGGGTATATGAGGCGGAGGCTGTAACGTTTTTGAACGAAGCCGCAGTTTTTCTAAGTCTACAATTTCAAATTCAATATCGCCGATAGGGTTGTGAAAGCCGATTTCTGGTAAAACGTTTTGTGATAGTTTATTAATGTGATTACCATTCATTTTTTTTAATAATTAAAAACATATAAGATTGTGGTTAATAGGCAAATATTTATGCAAATCAAAGCATTGACAATTTACTGACCAAATCTTTACACAAAATTGACATTCCAAACAAGAGGTCATATTCGCATTTTTACATTTTGATACACCCTATCAATGATGGGTAATAGGCTTCGAAAAGAGAAAAAAGCTTCCAAAGCCTCCAAAATAGAAGCTTTCGCTATTTAACAGGGTGCATTTTGCGATGACTGATTGAACACAATTTAAAACAACATTTTATTTTGAAGGGCGTTTTTTAATCAAACAAAGTGCCCGCAGGCAAAACGCTGGTTTGATGAGGAGAAGACTTTGTCGATTTTTATCGTCTGTTGCTTTAACAGATGAGACAAAAATACCGACAACCATCAGCATTCATAATTTTATAAAACGAAACCCGTGTTAAACCCTCAAGAGGATAAAAACCCCTGAACAAATTCGTGCAAATATTCCATAAAACTGGTCGGCTCGGGTTGTAATAAGGGGTAGTAATTTTTTTTGTATTTTGCTTCGATGGCGTCAAAACCATAGAGCTTGCCATCGGCATGATTGAGCAAAAAAAACCATTGGTCGTTGCTGTTTTCCACCACACTCAAGCGCGCATCATTAAAATACTGTTGGCGAAAACGCAAGGTGGCCCATAAGAAACTGTGTTTGTCATGCGCACTGGGCGAGCTTTGTGAGAGCCCTAAAACATGATGCTGATGAATTTGCAAAAAGCCGAACTGTCGCAAAAACTGATAATACTCGTGACAAAAAGGATGGCCAAATACGTCTTGGGCTTTCTCGATACTAAAAGGCGCTACCGCATGATAACGCACGGGCACGCGCTGAGCTTTGGCGGTTTGAATCAGTGGATGGAGTGTTTCTATCCCCATGCTTGCTCTCCCATGGATAAACTAAAAAAAAAGGCCGTCATGAAAAAGCGATGACGGCCAAAGTCCCCAGGTATTTCACTGTCGCACTTTCGGGGATTGAAGGGATTGGTAATATTGCTTGAGCAATTTTTCTATGATTTGGCAGCCTTCTAAAGGGCGATAGACTGGCCGGTTAGATGTTGCGGCGACTAAACCACGCGACGCCAACAATTGATTGAGCCCATCAGGTCTCCTTCGCAAAGACTTTTCGGCACCTGAAATTGCTGCGCTCAATGGACAAAAAATTTCTAGCACATCAGAAAAACGCGGTAAAGTTACCGTGGTATAGGCTTGATAGTGATGCGCTAGCAGTTGATTGAATAGGTTGGCGTTATTGGTGAGATGATGGCGGTAGACCCGCTTATTTAACACCTGCAAAAAGGCTTCTTGAAAAAAATCCCAATGCAACGCTAACCGAAAATCTTGACGACTCAGTCCTTGTGGTTGCAACCCTGCATCGGCTATTGGCTGCAACACCCTGGGTTTGATGAAACTCTGGTAAGCATTTCCTAGACTGTCCAGAAAAGCGATTTCTAGAAACGTATCCGGCTGCTGTGGATGGGTAGTAAAACTCACGATGAGATAAGGATGTTCTGCCCAGTCGCGTAATGTCTTGATAGCGGCTTGTTGAGGCTTGTGATCTTTTTCATGGTGTGTGGTTTTAAATGACTGGGTTGGCATGATCTCGCTCGTCTGTTTTTGTGTGATGGCGAGATGATGATGTCAAAATCCATGAAGCGATAACAAGCTTCCATTTTCCTGAAAAATCCTAAAATTGCTATTTTTTATGCGTTTTTTTCTCGTTTTTCCCCGGAAAAACTTCCATTTTCCTGAAAAATCCTGAATTTTCCCTGAGTAAAGCCATAAATGCCTGATCCAAGAAAAAAACTCTGGCTTTTGTATAAAAATCAGTGGCGGATTCTTTGCCAGAAAACGGCTCTTTTAGCCTTTTGATGGAAAATTTTTGGGAAAGGTTGAGGAGTACATGGAGGCGGTTTGGCACTAGGTATTGCGATCAGCAATAACGCATGATGATCAACACGAGCTCATGATGATCAACAATAGCGCCTATTGTGTTTGAGAAGTCTCCGAGGTGGCTTAGTTAGTGGGTTGACCCGAGCGATCATCATGGGGGTCGCTACGCATCATGACGTCAGTCGGCAGGGAGTGCAGCGATAGGCTAGCATTGTCTATCCACTCAATGAACCAAGCGGTTTGCGAAAAAAACTGTAGCAGCGCATAGCTCTCATCGAGTGCACTAAAAATTTGTAGTCTATTATCCTCAAAAACCAGTTGAATATTCTTCTCAAGCTGTAAAGTGAGTGTAGCATCCTCGGTTTTATAGGCAACCCCCCGATAGGTTGTTGTAATGGGAGGCATTAAGGCATCTTCTGAGCGTGTGGCTATTCCTAAAGACTGCTCAAAAAACGCTAGCATCTGTTGTCGATTGGGATCTTGAGTCTCAGCATCTTCTATCTTGATAAAGAGTTGATGGGTATCGGTGATGCCCCACTGCAAATCATAGCTAAACGAGCGATTATCACTTGTTACATCCACTTCATGCGCCTGTGCCTGTATTGAGCCCGTTATCCAAGAACCTATCAACAATAAGATAATGCTTTTATTTGAATACATCAGCCATTTCCTCATTATAAAGTACTCATTATCAACCGATCATTTTGCAACACATTGTCTCTGGTTACTCTAGCACTATTTATTGGCGTTGTATCGCAGTTTTTTTAAACGCCGGTAGTTGCTGTTTGGAGCCAACAACACCGGTTGGCGATTGGCTGCAAAGCATGATTTTAGCGGCGATGACGGTTAGGGGTCTTGTCGATGGCGTGGGTTCCTAAGGATGAAAGCTTGTGATATTTCAGATAAAAACGTTGGTATCTTTTGATGGCTGAGGAGTGAAAATATTTATACAATGATCGCTCTATTTTTTTAGGATCATGGCCAATATGTTGGGCCAACTCTTTGGCCGGATAAACTCTGCCTGTTTCCAGCAAAAAGCGATTACAGCTTTTTAAAATCAATAAAAACTCATCGTCAGGCTGGCAAAGCACTTCTTCTAAGACTTGCGGAAAGTCTTGATAATGAGTGAGCAAGGATTTTTTTTCAATGTCGTTGTGCGCTTCCTCTTTGGTCTCTACCTCGACAGTGGCTTTGTCCTGTGGGTGATTTTGCAGCTGCAAGGCTTTTAACCTTTGTTGATTGTGGTAATTTTTTTTACACAAATAAAGAATGATGAACAACTTAATGAGGAGGATGGCATAGAGTAGCCTTGCGTTTACAGTAAAAAAATGATGATGGAGGCTTTTCATCATGGATTGCTTTCTCTCGGCATATAAGGTGGTGACGTTGCTTGCCATGCCATCCACCCCTTTAAATTCTATATATAAGGGGTGAGCTAAGCCTTCAGGAAACACTAAACTGCGTTTAGAATCGATCAAGGTAAAGTTATCATTATTACTGACTCGGTACGCCATGTTATTGGACTGCATGGCTGCGACTAAATCATTAAACCGTGGCTTTATCGTTAAGGCCCCACTGGTGTTATCGATACGGGTATTTAATAAAACTTTTGGGGCTGGCTTGCTATGTTTTTGTAACCGCTCCATATCAATAATCGCCAGCCCTTGAGGACTGCCTGCAAATATCCAATGGTGATGGCTTACCGCAATATTGTCATAAAGCGTTTCTAGCGGGGCTGGATATTGCTTGCTGGCGACAAGGCGAGAATGCCATCGCGTGATATATTTATCATGCAACAGCCATAACTGGTCATCTTTTACGATAAGGCTATTAGGACTATCGGCCAGTTGCACGTCTTTTAAGGGCTTTAAATCGCTATTAAATATTTTCAATTTTTTGTCGGTATCCACCGTCACCATTTGCTGGTTGTAACAGGTAAAAACCGAGTGGTTCCTTTTGTTGGTGTAATGAGACACTTGGAAGTCCCTATCCAATCGACGCAGTCCGTTGAAACGAGTCCCCAAATAGAGGGCATCATGGCATTGTGCCATTTTGGCAATTTTTTTGGTGTAAGGCTCAATATTATCTTGCACTAAATAGCCATCCCTATCGTAAATATAGATACCGTGTCGGTAGGTTGAAACCAGGATATGCTGATCGCTTTGCACAATCCATGTGACTAAGCCGTGGTTTAAAAAAGTGCGGCCTTTGGTGTGGCTATCCCTATCATATCGGTAAAAACCTTGCCGTGTGCCGACCCATAAAGCGTGATTATCATCGATGAATAAGGCTGTTACCGCATCTTTCGCGGTATTGGCCAATGCGGTAATCTGTCCAGAGGCCAGGTTTAAAATATTAACGCCTTGTTCTGTCCCTATAACAAGCTCTTGGTTGTTGGCGAGTAGCGCTAACACATTATCACTGTTTAAACCGGTTGTTTTGTTCATGTATTCCACATAAGAAAAGGGTGCATACATAATCCCTTTGTTGGTAGACGCCCATAAATTACCAAACTGATCGATTAAGGTGTGATACACCTTACCATTGGGATTTTCTGTGCCACATAAAATTGTTGCTTGCAGATAGCATAAACCTTGAGGGCCGGATAGTAAGACGGTGTCGTTCAACGCCGTATTGGCATAATGAAAAATTTTATCACTGATTTTACGATTCTCTTGATAAACGCCCTTCGAGGTTAAGGCAAAATCTCTAAACAGATAATAAACCACTTTGTCGGCATGCAGGTTCTCCATGGCTTGTGTGGCTAAATCAACACGAAAAACGCCTTGAGACGTGCCCAGCTCCACCACCTCATCCTCGGATTTTCTTATGGCATAAATCAAAACTTTTGAGGGCGCTTTCATGATTTTCGTCATATGCTCACCGTCAAAGTAATAAATATTATTGGTGGCGGCGACAAAAAACGTGGTGTTATCATTACTGTACAAATCAATAATATCTTCATCCACATCTAAGTTTGGCATTGGCGTAAACAGGCTTATTTCTCCCTCAAACAATTGATAAAGCTGGTTGTGCATGGAAAAGATTAACCGTTTTTGTCCATCATTGTCTAAAGTGATCAACCCGAATGCATTATCAGAAAGTGGTATAAAACTGTCACCATTGAAACAATAAAGCCCCTTTCTATTTTCCACGACACACAAGCGCTCCTGATCGTCAATGGCCAACCAAGCATTGCTAACAATCGAGGTTTTTAACGTGTCATTGGCTGGTGTGACCGGCTCAAGCTGAGGAGGATAAAACCCTGCCCAGGTTTGCAGTGACAATAGCAAACCAAACCAACACAGGATAACTTTGTGGCAAAAGCGCATTAAGCTCTCCTTAATGTTCTTGCCAAACTGCAATGGCTTGCGTTTGCAACGCTTGTGCAACCCTAGCCTGTTCAAGCGGCTCAATCGGTATGAGTGATAGGTTGATGGATTGAAAAGAAAAACCATAAACAACATTTCGAAAAGGCATGAATAAGTAATCAATCAAAAGTCGTAATGCTTTATTGTTATGACGCATTTAATTCCCCTTAAAATCGCCTTTTTTATCAAATTTACTGTTATTTTTTTGTCGGTTAAAGTCTCCGAAATAATAAACGAACCAGAAAGCAAGAAAAATTGGAAGATTTTCCTATTGATTTTGAAAATTCAATTTAAGCTACTCTGCTAATGGTATTTTTTAAACCTTAGCCTTTCAGGTTATATTTCTGCTAACGAAGATTAAAAAACCATCAAATTCGCGGTTTTTTTTGACATTTAAAACCGTTAAAAACAAGATTTATGCAAAGAAAAACCGGAAAATGACAAACCATGAATTTTTTTATTTTTGGATTTATTTAATTTCATGCACATTTTTTCTGTTGTTTGGCTGGCTTTCACCGCTTGACACGCCAAACTGCGTCGGTATTGATCCTTGGGTGGGTGAATAAAGAGAGTATTATAGCATTGGCATAGTCACCCTCCTTTCCTTCGCTGTTTTTGAAACGCTTTCTAGCCACACTAGCCTCGTTAAGTCTTCTGCCGTTAGTCCATTAACATGCTCTAAGACACTGCGATTGTCACGGCTAAACCTGCCTGGATATTTAAATTTTTTTCTCATTCATTTCTAGTAGTTTACCTCTGTGCAGTAAAGATAACACTCTATCAATATAACTTGAGGACTATTAGCAATGAAAAAACAATTATTATTAGGAATGGCTGTAGCTTGTTTATCTTTTCAATCTTTAGCAGTGACTGAAAAGCAACAAGATGGTTATGACGATGCTGCGATTGCTAGTTTCAATTCGATCGTAGGTTGTGAAAGCTGGGATTTCGCTCCCGAAATTTGCCGCATCGGTCAACCACTCACAAACGCCATTCTTTTACAACAACACTCAAGCACCAGCTGCAGCGGTAAATGGTTTAACCTAGGAGAAGACTTGCTAGTTACTGATGGCTGTCGTGCGACATTCGTTGTTTCAAGCTCCGCAAATAAGCAAGTGGGATCACAAACTTGTAGTAGCATTGATTTTAAGTATGCAGAATGTAAAATTCCCACAGCTTCAGCAGTATGGGTGTCGAATAAGTTATCTAACTCTGAGTGCAAGTCTGGAGTATCTTGGGGCTACAAAACTGACACTAGCGCAATTTGGGTAAGCGATGGTTGTCGTGCAACCTTCAACTATATTCAGTAAGACAAACTGACAATCAATAGCAAGGCCCGTTAATCATAATGGGCCTTTTTATTTATACATCTTTTGTAAAATGCGTTTTTTTATTTTTTGGTCTGTGTAATTAAACGGAGAAAAAGATGAAGAAAAACTATTTGTATTGACAATATCTTTCCGCATTGAGAAAGTTGATTCCAATTAAGCCGATACGATTTTAACCATTAATGTCAATCAATGAGATACCGTCATATCGAGCACTATCTATAGATGAGTGAGCTTTTACTTAGCATAAAACTCTTCTGTAGCAGCCTCTAGAATTTTTAAAGCCCCTAACCTTATCGTTAGCCAAGCTGGTAGAAACGATGATGAAGAAATACATGATCAAATCATTAGAGCCGTTGAGCCTTACACCTTTTATATCAAACCAGGTAAAACCATCATGGCCATAAGACGACACACTCAACAAGAGCTAGAAACAATGAAAGGCGCAACCAACGAAGAACGCCTTAATCATTTAACGGAAGAAGAGATTGAGAAGCGAGCTCAATCTGATCCAGATAATCCTCTTCTAACAGAGGAGCAGTTGCAAAAATTTAAGCGCCCCAGCGAAGAGTACCGAAAGAGGTTTCAAAAAGATGAACACTAAAAAATAGATAAAAAATGCTATTAACAACCCTAATCTCAAAGGTAACCCTGACTGGGGAAAATTGGAAAAAAAACTGATAGGGATATAGAAAAAGCCGCGTTAAACATTGAAACGGCTATTTTATTTTGCCTGTAGAATCAATTTAGCGTTAGCCTTCGTGTGATTCTGGAAGATACAAAACTGTTTTAGGCGCTGGATATTTTTTATCCTTCGAAGTTCCTTTTCTTCCAGCCATTACTTTGACTTAATTCCAGTCAAGCCAATAATACGGTTTTTGAAATCTTCATATTCATCACCGGATTCAGATTCTAACGCCGATATTCTATAAAACCGGTTAGTTGTCGGTGATTCCTTTGCCGCCGTATCCATATCAATGTTATCGACATTAACCACTGTCCAACAT
>JBCCZV010000097.1:0-14373 GCA_039187085.1 Pseudomonadota bacterium | reverse complement strand
GCGTGTATAAAAGCGTATCTTACAAAATTGTTATTCAAGAAGTTATTTCTTATATTCAAAAAAAATACTCAGCATTAACATATAATTTATTCATGTTAATAGCTCCCACATAAACCTTAACACCCACATCGATACCGTATCTAGGTGTTCGAAGGCGAGCACCAGCAGCTAAAGACAACTGTTGTTCTGTTAATGTCGTGTCTACTGGATTAGATTCTAATTTAGCGTGGATACCAGAAACTCCTGCTGCATAATAGGTATGAAATATTGGTCCCAAACGAAACTGCTTAACACCAAATTCAAGATCAGCATGACTTATGTTATAAACATAATTCAGTCTTTGAGCTTCATCTTCATTGAGTAAAGTAATTGCACTTTGGGAACCTATACCTGTAGCAGCGGATGCCCGCAGAAAATATTTTTTACCGAAATCATACGTCACACCAAAATTAACATTCACGGCATCACGAATAATTGAATGATCCGCATTGATTAATGTTTGCTCCATCGCTACTCGCTCATTAAAGTCACTAACATAAACCCAGTAGACATTTGTAAATGTGCCAAAGGCAATACTCCAGCCCGTTTGTTGTTGAAATTTTATAGCTTCGGCATTTACAGGTTTAATCAATAGACAAACATTAAGAAAAAACGATATAACAAATATGACTATAAATGTTGATTTTTTAACCATTTTTGGGTTTCTTTTACAAAAGTTTCTCAGAAAAAAATAATGGTCACGAGTGTAAAAGTATTTTGTGAATAAAAAAAGATTCGATAGCTTTTGCGTATTAAATTTGAGACCTGTGAAGGTTTATTGATTATCAAAATATTTTTTTATCATCGATTTATTTAGACAATCCGACATGAAAAATACATAGATATCTCCACTTTTGAAAAATCTCAAAAAAAGTGCTAAAGATTGTGTAAACATTGCCGATATCGAGCGATCGATTTTTTATTGAGCGATTATTTTGATAGGAAGCTGTAATGACCACTCAGTCCATACGTACCAATGCAACAGCATTGAATATACAAGGTTATTTACGCCAGACGAATCGTGCTTTAACAACCAACCTAGAACGATTGACATCAGGCTTTCGAATTAATAGCGCGAGTGATGATGCAGCAGGTTTACAAATTTCGAATCGTTTAACTTCGCAAATCAATGGATTAACGCAAGCCTCTCGCAATGTTAATGATGGCATTTCTTTAGCTCAAACCGCTGAGGGCTCTTTACAGGAAACCAACTTACTTTTGCTAAGAATGCGCGATCTCGCTGTTCAATCGGCTAATGGTAGTAATAGCAATCTTGATCGAGCCTCTCTACAACAAGAAATATCTCAGTTGCAAACCGAAGTTTCTGCCATTGCTGAAAATACAGTTTTTGGTGGTCAACAATTATTAAATGGCACTTATGGAAGTCAAGTGTTCCAAGTTGGCGCTTATGAAAACGAATCTATCATCGTTAATATTCGTTCAGCGCAAGCTTCGCAAATTGGCCGTAATTCCTTGGATTTAGATGGCACGGCTTTATCTCGTGTTTCAAATACTTCAGCTACGGCCAGTGCATCCACTAATTCTATAACCGCTGACGTTGATTTTTCTATCACGGGTCAACTCGGTACAGCAACGATCAATGTTGCCGCTAATGCTTCTGCAGAAGATATCGTCAGCACCATTAACTTATCGTCAGAATTTACAGGCGTATCAGCTGATGCTAGAACGGTTGCGCGACTTTCAACGTTTGAAAGCGGCTCAACATTATCTTTCAATTTATACGGTAATAATACTTCTGCAGAAACCATTACGGCTACTATTAGCGATAATACTGATTTAAGTACTCTTGCTGACGCAATAAATCAAACTTCCGGCACTAGTGGCATCACCGCCATATCCAATGGCAATACCGTGGATTTGATTAGTGAGGTGGGTGCTGATATTAAAATCGAAAATTTTAGTAGTTCAGGAGCGGCAGGAACCATCAGTGTTAGCTCTCGTAATTTTGACAATAATGCAACAGGTACCGGTGATCAAACTTCAGTCACTATAGGAACGGATGCCAACAATGATTCCACACTTATCTCGGGTAATGTGAGGGTTGATGGCGGTAGTGCAGGTTTTACTTATGATAATGCCAATACCAGCCTAACCAGCAGTACAAGCGGTGCATCAGCCTTGTTTACCTTAGCTGATATTGATATCTCTTCTGCCACCACGGCTCAATCCGCGATTAGCGTGATCGATGGTGCAATCGCTAACGTTGACAGTATTCGTGCAAGTTTAGGTGCCGCACAAAATCGTTTTCAGTCAACCGCATCCAATATTAGTAATACTATCATTAATGTGACTGCTGCTCGCTCACGAATACGTGATACCGACTTTGCTAGCGAGACATCAGAACTTGCCAAAAATCAAGTATTGCAAGAAGCAGGATTAAGTTTATTGGCTCAAGCTAATAGTACAGCTGAATCGGTGTTATCATTACTCACTACGAATGGATAATGAATTAACATCCCAACTACGTTGAAGCGTCACTTCGTTTTCTGTGAAATCCTCAACCTTAATGGGTTGGCTAGATTCGTTAAATTTTTGTAGTGCATTTTCTTTGAGTTGATACCCGATCCATTTGTTTCCTCCAGCTTTTTTGACTTCTTTCAAACCTTTTTCAGCTAATTGAAGCAGGGTTTGCCAAGAAATACTTCCATTAGAACCAGGAATAATTGGAAAATCGGTATAGCTAATACTGCTAGTAATTTTAAGGTGTTCATCTTCATCAATGATGAAACGACATTGTTCCACCAATTGACGAATTCGTTCGGTTACAGTGGAAATATTTTCTTCAACAACGGGACGAAATATCACAATAAATTTATCATCTCGCCATCTTACTAAATAATCACTGTCACGTATGGCACGACGTATTAAGTTAGAGAACTGCTGAAGAATCAAATCACCAATTTGCTCAGAATATTGGTGATTCACTTGCTGAAATTTATCAATGTCTATCAATACAAAAACAAGACTCGCGCGCACGCTGATAGGCTTATCAATCACTCTTTCGTAATAGTGAATATCTAGCTGCAATTGTTGTTCTAAATATTTAAAAGTATAAGAACCAGTGAGTCGATCGAGATAACCATAGTTTTCGTTGTAATTGGTAAGATCCGCGAGTTCGTTTCTGAGTTTTTCTTTTTCAATTTCAACAGCGGATAATTGTTTCTCTAGACGCATCATACTTTCTAAAGATTTTTGCCGTAACAAACCATATATAAAGTAAAATAAAACAACGGAAATAACAAACAAGATAAAGCTGAACCATAGAGACTCAACAAACTTACCTTTCACTTCGAAAGAAACTTCAGCATTTTTCTCGCTAACAACACCTGAATTATTAAACCCTCGGGCTTGAAGGCTATAGCTTCCTGGCGATAAATTAGGATAAAAGCGTGAACGAGTTTCACTCACATCGATCCAATCTCTGTCATAACCTTCTAATTTAACTTCTATTCGATTAGCTCTCGCATTTTGAAAGCTGGTTACCGAAAAATCAAAACGTAAATCTCTATCTTGAAACTTCAATGAAGGTAGTTGTTTACTGAGTAAATTAAGTTCGGCTCTTGCTGTTGTTATCGAATGGATTATAATTTTTGGCGGTGTCGTATTTTTGATAATATCTTGAGTATCAACATTAATAATGCCATTGTTGCTGACAAACCATAAACCTCTTTTATCAAGCTCCCATTTAGCTCCACCAACGCCATTACAACATTGTCCTTTTTGTGCATTGATTAAATCATTTGATTCACTGACGATTGCTTCTTTTCGTAACGAGCCTCTATTTTTTTTCACATATTCTTCTAAATCCATTAAAGGTATACGGTATAAACCGTTGAAACCGGACAGCCATAAAAAACTATCATACTCAACGGCATTAAAATGACTGTTAGAAAACAAGCCTTTAGATTGATTAAAATGATACCAGTTTTTACCATCGAACCGATAGATGCCTTGGCTGTAAGTCGTGACCCAAAAAATGCTTTCTTTATTACTTTTGTAGAGAGAAGTCACAAAAGCCTCTTTTAAAGAGCTAGGAATATTGAGGCTCTCGGCATTATCCCCAAACACTTTCAAACCTTGCTTAGTTCCCAAAATCACCAAGTTACGATACCTAATAATTGCTCTCACATCACTATCGGTATAATCTAAAAACTTAATCTCAAGCGAGGGCAAGGATAACTCGTTAACACCTTCGCTGGTCAAAATCCAAAAGGTATTTTCCGCTACACGTTTAATTGCATTGATTTGCACTGCCGATAACTCTGGTACACTCTCAACAAAAGGAAAGACTTCATCCCGAACTAAGAACAAACCTAAGCGCGTGCCAACAAGCGCACTTTCCCGATCGACTTTTGCGAGGGTATAGATTGGAGTACTCGATAAACGGTCTGTTGATAACAAAGAGGTAAATTGATCATTTTGAAACCTGAAGAGTGTAGACCCAGTACCTAACCAATGAGTTTCAGCATCCATAGCTACCACCGACCAAACAATCATATCAGTTAAACCGCTTTCACTAGAGAAACGATTCACTTTACCTTGTGTTAACTGCCAGAGTCCGTTATTCGCTGTTCCCAACCATAAGCTTTGTTCACGATCTTGCATCAGCTTTTCAACGACCAAAGCATTGTTAGCTTTGGAAAGAACGAAGCCTTGATTGAGACGATAAAGACCACTTTTAGCGGCAATCCACAATGCTTGGCCTTCTTCTGCTGATAGGCTAAATATAGGTTCACCGGTAATTTTGACTTTTTCCATACGAAAATTTTCGGTATCAAGGCGAATCAATCCACCCTCTGTAGCCAACCAAATCCAGCCAGCATAGTGAACCATGTCGGTGACTTTAGCGTCTTCTGAAGCATCGGGGAGCGTTAGAAATTGGGTTTCGACCCCCTCTATCACAGCAATTTTTCCAAGGCCTCCAACAATAATGCGATTTTCATCCAGAATTAAAGAATGACTTGGATAACGCGTGTCATCAAAAATTTCAAGTTGCTGATTTCTATAAACCAGTAATTGCTTACTGGTTGCAATTAAGACATCGCCGGATGGCATTTCTATAAAATCTGTAACTTCACCAATGGGTTGATCAGGTATATTTATTTTGCGCATCTCATCTTGCTCGATGATCACGATACCCAAATAAGTACCAATCCACAGGCGCTGTTGGCGGTCAAAGTATAAAGCCGTGATTAAGTTTGTAGATAATTCTGGCGAATTAGCCGTATCAAAGATAACAAATTCAGAGCCATCGAATCTTGCTAAACCGTTAGGTGTAGCCAACCATATAAAACCGCGGTGATCTTGGACAAGGTCACTGACTGTGGATTGCGGCAAACCATCTTCGACTTCCCAGTGTGATGACACATACTGGAAGAAAGGTTTGTTAGGATCAAGAGCTTGTAATGTATTCAGCCATAAAAAACACAAACAAAAGCTCGTAATGCGCGCAATCACTTCTTTTCAAATTTCCTTAAAAACAGTTTGAAATTGATAATTTCAATCAACAATAGCGACTTACTCTTGTTCTAATCTTAGCAAAACACATTCATTTTTCTTTATTTTATCTCACATTAGGATGAATAAATTCCTCGCAATTAGAAATTCAAAATAAAAGTTACTGGGCCATTATTCAGGAGTGAGATCTTCATATCAGCTCCGAATAGACCTGTTTCGACGGGTTCATATAAAGATTTCATATTTTCTACAAAAACATCAAACATTCGTCTACCTTTTTCAGGTGGTGCAGCCGAGCTAAAACTAGGCCTTGAACCGCGTTGTGTATCAGCTGCTAGCGTAAATTGTGGCACAAGCAGAATCCCTCCTTTCACATCCTGTACCGATAAATTCATTTTTCCATTAGCATCTTCAAAAACACGATAGGACAATAATTTTTTACACGCTTTTATTACACGACTTTGATCGTCCTCAGGCTGAATGCCAACAAACACCAGCAATCCTTTTTCAATAGCACCAATTAATTGATGCTCAACAACCACGCTCGCGTGATCGACACGTTGTATAAGGGTTATCATGCTATTTTCTTTAGAAATAATGAGAACTAGCAAGCTTATCATTTCAGAAACAAGCTTGCTCAAATTGCTAATATGGAATAGATAAAGAATAAGGAGATTAAAACAGATTAATAGGTTTCGACCATGCTTCTTGCGAAATCTCTCGTTGCTCTTACCAATGCATCAATAATACCTGGTTCAATTGCCGCATGCCCAGCATCTCGCACTATGTGTAACTCAGAGGCAGGCCATGCATGATGAAGTGTCCAGGCGCTTTCTAACGTACTAATCATATCGTAACGTCCATGCACAATAACACCTGGGATTTCACCAATAGCACTCATATTATTAATGATTTGATTATTTTCTAAGAAGCATTGATTTTTAAAATAATGACACTCAATGCGGGCCATACTCAAGGCTACATGTGGGTCGGAGAAATGATCGACGATACGATGGCTGGTATGCAAGCTAGCCGTTCTGCCTTCCCACATTGACCAAGCTTTGGCTGCTGCCATTCGATTAATCTCATCATTACTCGTTAGCTTTTTATAGTAAGCTTCAATAAGTTCCTCTCTCTCATTGTTTTTCAATACAGATAGGAACTGTTCATAATAGTCAGGGTATATTTTTGGCGTGCCATCACGATATAACCAGTCGATTTCACGTTGCGTTCCCAAGAAAACACCGCGCATAACCATAGCTGTCACTCGCTCAGGATATTTTTGTGCATAAATCAGAGATAGAGTAACACCCCAAGAGCCTCCAAACAGCATCCACTTGTCGATACCGAGATATTCTCGTATGGCCTCTAAATCATTGACCAAGTCCCAAGTAGAGTTTTCTTCAATGCAGGCATGAGGTTCAGAACGACCTGCTCCTCGCTGATCGTAACAGATAATCCGATAAGACTCAGGATCAAAAAAACGGCGGTAAGTGGGCTCGCAACCAGCCCCAGGGCCTCCATGAATAACCACAACAGGGATTCCATCTGGCGTACCACTTTCTTCAAGATACAGAGAATGTCTATCAGAAACTTTTAGTTTATGCTGATTATAAGGTTTTATCTCAGGGTATAGTATTTGCATAATTCGCCTCGTGTTTCTCTAGCTTAATACTAGCAGATTTCACAAGGGGTTTAATTGTTAGCAATGAAAGAGAGAGGCAATCAATAAGAAAATTTTTTAAAAGTAGGTTATGAACAAAAAGAATAGCTAAATTCTTACAACAAACTCAGCTGTATGCCAATTGTCACAAAACAGTATCTTGTATAGGCTGGACAAGTCAATCTCCAACCTATGTGACAAAACGACAAGTTTTTCCGGGAAACTTTTCCCGGTTTTTTTCGCTTGACTTACAATTGCTGATAACAAGCCAGTGATACAAAACTATTTTTTAGCTCGTGATTCACGCTTGCGTTCATGCTCAAGCAAAAGTTTTTTACGAATTCGGATGGATTCCGGCGTGACTTCTACCAACTCATCATCATCGATAAACTCTAACGCTTGTTCAAGTGATAGTTTGATAGGTGGTGTCAACATAATATTTTCATCGGTTCCAGAAGCCCGGATATTTGTTAATTGCTTACCTTTTAATGGGTTAACAACCAAGTCGTTATCTCGTGAATGAATACCGATAATCATACCTTCATAGACTTCGATACCAGGACCGATAAATAAGCGTCCACGTTCTTGAAGGTTGAATAAAGCAAAACCTAGGGCCTTACCCATACCATTCGCGATTAAAGTACCGTTAATTCTTTGGGCTAGAGTTCCGGTATGAGCCACGTCATAACGCTCAAAGGTATGATAGATTAAGCCAGTGCCTGAAGTTGCAGTCATAAACTCTGTTTGGAAACCAATAAGGCCACGTGAAGGCACTATAAAATCCAGTCTTACGCGACCTTTTCCATCCGGCACCATATCCTTTAGCTCGGCCTTACGCTCACCCAATTTTTCCATAATAGCACCTTGGTGCTCTTCTTCCACATCACAAGTGAGGTTTTCAAAGGGTTCCATCATCACCCCATCGACTTCTTTTAATATCACTTCTGGTCGCGATACGCCTAATTCGAAACCTTCACGACGCATCGTTTCGATCAAAACAGAAAGATGAAGTTCACCTCTACCAGAAACTCGGAATTTGTCTGGGTCATCCATTTGTTCAACGCGTAGTGCGACATTATGTATTAACTCTTTATCCAACCGATCTTTGATTTGTCGAGAAGTAACATACTTACCTTCTCTACCAGCAAAGGGAGAGTTGTTAACTTGAAAAGTCATGGTAACCGTGGGCTCATCTACCGTTAATGGCGGTAAAGCCTCAACATTGCCAGGCTCACCAATGGTGTCTGAGATTTGAGGCGCATCAATACCCGTTACCGCAATGATATCGCCCGCTGTAGCTTGAGCAACTTCTTCTCGATCCAAACCCATATAACCATAAACCAAGCCAATTTTCGCATTACGGGTTTTGCCTTCTCGATCAATAACACTAACAGGCATGTTGGCTTTTATAGTACCTCGAGTCACGCGTCCAACAGCAATCGCACCAACATAATTCGAATAATCCAACTGCGACACTTGCATTTGCAGCGGACCTTCTGTATTCACATCAGGAGGGGAAACATGATCAACAATAGCTTGGAATAAAGGTTCCATATCACCGCTTTGCGTTTCGGGTGAGTCGCTAGCAAAGCCATTTAAAGCTGAAGCGTAAATGATAGGAAAATCTAACTGCTCATCGGTTGCGCCTAAGCGATCAAATAAATCGAAGACTTGGTCAATCACCCAATCTGGACGTGCACCAGGACGATCAATTTTATTAACCACTACAATAGGTTTTAGACCTTGCGCAAAAGCTTTCTGAGTAACGAAGCGTGTTTGCGGCATAGGGCCATCGACGGCATCAACTAATAAAAGTACACTATCAACCATGGACATGATGCGCTCAACTTCGCCACCAAAATCTGCGTGTCCGGGTGTATCAACAATATTTATTCGATAATCCTGCCAAGTGATTGCCGTGTTTTTAGCCAGGATGGTAATGCCTCTTTCTTTCTCAAGATCATTGGAATCCATCACCCGATCAGGATCCGCAGCCCGTTCACCCAAGGTTCCTGATTGCTTCAACAATTGATCAACCAAGGTAGTTTTACCATGGTCAACGTGCGCAATAATGGCGATATTTCTTAACTTCTCAATCACTGTTTAACCTGCATATTAATATGTCTGTGGATATCCCGTATTGGCTCACGCTGTACCGGGCTTTGAATCGGGCCCTAGTTTACCCCATGTCTGGCGAGTGCCAAAATTGTTTCATAAGTTTGTCATGTAAAACTCGCGAGTTTGTAGGACTTATCATCACTCAGAATTCGTCACCAGCCTGTTTTACATAAAATTTAAAGATTATTTTCATTGCCTTAGCAGATAGCTTTGCTTTTTTATTGTACAATCTAGCATTGACAATGGGTTTGTCTTTTATTTACCCAAACAAAAACACGGAACGCACCAAAAAGGATCAATTTTAACAAGCTATGCACTATCATAGAACATGTAACTCTGTACCATGACTTAATATAGAGCATCTAACTGGCTTTTCTATTCATTGGATTTTAATGGCACATATTTTGTATTAAAAAAATTATGCGTTATAGTTGCTATACCTTACGAGTCATAAAATCTTTTAAATTCTTATAACTAACCAATCATTTCACTTGGAGAAATCTTCAATGTCCGCTGAAAACATTCTCAAATTAATCGAAGAAAATGACGTAAAATTTGTTGATCTTCGTTTTACAGACACCCGTGGTAAAGAACAGCATGTCACCATTCCAGCCGGCCGTGTCGATACTGACATGCTAACTGAAGGCAAAATGTTCGATGGGTCATCTATAAATGGCTGGAAAAGCATTAATGAGTCGGACATGATTTTGATGCCGGATTTGGATACCGCTTTTATGGATCCCTTTTTCGACGATCCAACACTGAATATTCGTTGTAATGTTTTAGAGCCTTCTACTATGCAAGGCTATGATCGCGATCCTCGTTCTGTAGCTATCCGCGCTGAAGAATACTTAAAATCAACCGGTATTGGTGACGCTGCATTCTTCGGCCCGGAGCCCGAATTCTTTCTTTTCGATGATGTGAAGTTTGGTAATGAAATGAAAGGGGCTTTCTTCTCCGTTGATTCTGAAGAATCGATTTGGAACTCTGGTAAGAGTTATGAAGACGGTAATATGGGTCATCGGCCAGGCATTAAAGGCGGTTATTTCCCTGTTCCTCCTGTCGACTCTGCACAAGATATTCGATCAGCCATGTGTCTTGTACTTGAAGAGCTAGGTATCGAAACAGAAGCACATCACCACGAAGTGGCAACATCAGGTCAAAACGAAATTGCCACAAAATTCAATACGTTAGTAAAGAAAGCTGACGAACTACAAATGTATAAATATGTGGTTCATAATGTGGCTCATGCTTACGGTAAAACAGCGACCTTTATGCCTAAACCATTGGTTGGTGATAACGGAACAGGTATGCACTGTCATCAATCCATTGCAAAAGGCGATAGCAACGTATTTGCAGGTAGTAAATACGCTGGCTTGTCGGAAGATGCCCTTTTCTACATTGGCGGTATTATTAAACACGCGCGTGCATTAAATGCCTTTACTAATGCATCAACCAACAGTTACAAGCGACTGATTCCTGGTTTCGAAGCGCCTGTTATGCTCGCCTATTCTGCACGAAACCGAAGCGCTTCAATTCGTGTTCCTTATGTTTCCAGTGATAAAGCCCGACGTATCGAGGTGCGTTTCCCTGATCCAACAGCCAATCCTTATTTTGCTTTTTCAGCCATGATGATGGCCGGTCTTGATGGTATTAAAAACAAAATCAATCCTGGCGATGCTATGGATAAAGATTTATATGACTTACCACCGGAAGAAGCAAAAGAAATTCCAACGGTTGCAACTTCTTTTGAGCAAGCCTTGCAAGCTCTTGATCAAGATCGTGCATTTTTGAAAGAGGGTGGTGTTTTCACCGATGATTTGATCGACGCTTACATTGCACTGAAAAGCGAAGAAGTTGAAAAACTTAATATGGCGACACACCCACTTGAGTTTGAAATGTATTACAGTGTTTAATCTAAGATGATAGTCATTTCATAATGAAATGCATTGAGAGCGGTATTCTACCGCTCTTTTCTATTTATATTTAAAAGAGAACCCATATCACCAAAAGCGCAATAATTACCCAAAAAATAATTTGCATACCTTTTGGAAGGTCATTATAAAACATCGTTAAAGAACGCATAATATTTTTCAACATCCGGTTTTCTCCAAAAATCTCTCTTCAAAATTAAATCAACTTGCCTTATTAATCGAGGAATAGAACAAGTTTCTCAATCGGTCGAATTCTTTTTTAGTTGTCCGTATTTTGTCATTATTTGCTTTATAGGCAAAGCATCAACCTGTAAAACATCCAGTAAGTGCATCAGCAAGGAAGCAGACATTACCCCTGTAGAAATTTTTGTTCGCAACGTACTTTCACTTTGAATCACCCCTTTTCCTAACAGACTTTGTGATAATTGTTTATAAGTGATGTTTTCTTCCGCCATTGAAGCACGAATGCTTCGTTTTATGACTTGCTGCATAATGGGATCGTGAAATCTTTCGGCCATAATCTCTTTATATTAGTTAAATTTGTCTAATATTATAGACAAATATTGACTCTTGTCGACAATTGATGAATAATGA
This sequence comes from Pseudomonadota bacterium, assembly GCA_039187085.1. Lineage (GTDB taxonomy): Bacteria > Pseudomonadota > Gammaproteobacteria > Enterobacterales > JBCCZV01 > JBCCZV01. The sequence goes on along the minus strand of JBCCZV010000097.1, from coordinate 2,547 downwards.
CTTTTGTCTAACATTTTAGACAAAAATAAATAAGCACCCAAAATGATTGAAAATCCAGCAAGAGTAAAGTTTACTCAACTATTCTGACATGTGTAGAACTTTGAAAATGGTTTGGAGACGTTTGGTTTTCCTTGCAAATTTTTAATGATGATGGGTATAACAAGGTATTTAGCTTACTAGGAGTGTAACTATGACATTATATATGTTGATTGCTGCAGCATTAATCGCTGTTGTTTTGCTGAGCCAAATCATACGAATTGTTCCACAAAATCAAGCATTTATTGTTGAAAGACTGGGGAAATATTCATCAACTCTTGAAGCGGGGATTCACGTCTTAGTCCCTTTTATTGATAAAGTGTCTTACAAGCACTCCCTTAAAGAATTCGCTATTGATGTTCCTTCACAGCAAGCCATCACCAAAGATAATGTTTCTCTAGGTATTGATGGCGTTCTTTATCTTCGAATCATTGATCCTAAATCAGCCTCTTATGGCGTTGAAAACCTCGTGTTTGCCATCACCGAACTTGCCCAAACCTCGATGCGTGCTGAAATAGGTAAGTTGACACTTGATCAAACTTTTGAATCCCGCGACACCATCAATGCTCAGGTTACTCGCGCTATTGACGAGGCTTCTGGGGCTTGGGGTACCAAAGTATTACGGTATGAAGTTAAGGATATCGCCCCTCCGCGCTCAATTTTAGAAGAAATGGAAAAACAAATGGCTGCAGAACGAGAACGCCGTGTAGCCGTCACGACTTCTGAAGGTTATCGAACTGCACAAATCAATGAAGCAGAAGGTGACAAGCAAGCCACCATCCTTAGAGCTGAAGGTCAAGCCCGCTCTGTAGAAATTGAAGCCGAAGCGAGAGCTCGGGCCATTAGAGCAATTTCCGAAGCTATTAATGAGCAAGGCGGTACTACTGCAGTTGCTCAACAATTATCCGAGCAATATATCGCTGCTTTTGAAAAGTTAGCTAAAGAAGGAACCGTCGCTTTAATCCCTTCCGATGGTTCAGATATTTCTTCGGTCGTTGGCAAAGCCTTTACAGCTTTTGAATCTTTGAAATCCCAAGTTGATCGTTCTGGAGTAAGCTAAATGACGCCATTCACTTTTTATCTCGTTATTGGTGCAAGTCTAATTGTGATTGAGTTGTTATTCTTTCAACTTTCCGTTATTTGGTCGCTACTCATCGGTATAGCAGCATTGAGCGCTGCCACAACCGCCTGGTTTATTCCTGATGCAGGCTGGATCTTAACCACTATCGTTTTTCTTAGTACCTCCTTAGTGCTTTCAGCATTAGTTTATAAACCTCTGAAAGCTTGGCAAAGTAAACCGGGCGTTATGCCTGGGAGTGATCTTATCGGCAAGGAAGTTGACGTGATCACTCAAATCGATCGCGATACTTTAGGCAAGGTCAAGTGGTCTGGAACGGATTGGGAAGCCAATCTTAATAACGATAGTGAAGCGCTTTCAGTAGGAGATAAAGCTGTCATTTGCGCTGTTGAAGGCATTCGACTCACTGTCAAGAAAGCTTAATTCCTGTTCAAGAAGATGGTAACTCATGATAATCGAGGTTATCATCTTTTTTTATTATCATTGAGGCAGGAAATAGCATCATGATGCCTATCTCTAATCATCTTAATCCTCAAGAATTACTGGATAACCTGCTCACAGCCACTGTCGTGCTCGATGTTGACTTTAAAATTCATTATGCCAACTCAGCCGTTGAAGAAGTATTGCAACAAAGCAACAGGCGTCTGGTTGGCTCATCAATTGCTGAGTTCGTTTTAAACCAAGCTTTTCCATTTGAAGAAATTCGGCGCTGTTTCGCAACGGGAAATGCTTTTCATCAACATGATACCGAAATCACCCTAGTCTCTGGAAAAACGATTTATCCCGATTTAAGCGTCAGTTTGATCAAAGAGTCACCTGAACCACTACTTTTAATTGAAATTCACCATACTAGGTTAGAAAAGCGGTTAAACCAAGATCAACAACGTCAAGACCAACATCAAGCTACCACTGATTTGCTCCGCAAACTCGCCCACGAAATTAAAAACCCTCTTGGTGGACTAAGAGGAGCTGCACAACTTTTAGAACAAGAATTACCTAGCCAAGATTTACAAGAGTATACGCGTATTATCATCTTAGAAGCAGATAGGCTACGTAATCTCGTCGATCGCATGCTTGGGCCACATCGTGTTGAGCAAAAAAAGCGGACTAACATTCATGAAGTTTTAGAAAAAGCGAGAAAGTTATTTCAAATTCAACTACCCAGTAGCTTGGTGGTATTTCGTGATTATGATCCTAGCCTTCCAGAGCTAATGATTGCAGCCGATCAACTCCAACAAGCCATTATCAATCTCTTAAAAAATGCGCTTCAAGCATTAAATGGCTCAGGGAGTATTACAATACGCACGCGTGCTGCATGCTTTAGAAAAAGCAGTACGTCAACTTGTCTCACCAAATCAAAAATCTATAGTTACTATAAAAGCTGATGAAAAAGTAGATCATGGTGATGTAGTGGCAGTTATGGATAAACTGCG
>JBCCZV010000096.1:0-14618 GCA_039187085.1 Pseudomonadota bacterium | reverse complement strand
TTTTCAAGTACTCATACAATGGATTGAACAGAATCGGTAAAAATAAAGTAATGACGTCTATAAAACTTTTACAGAATGCACAGTTGGTAACCATGGAAAATAACCAATATTCCATTGTAAATCACGGCGCAATGTTAATTGAAAAGCAAAAAATTATTTGGGTGGGTCAACAGCAACATTTCTCTAAAGCGCAATTTAAACGCCAACTCATGGAGCACGCAGAAATTATTGATTGCCAAAATGCTTGGGTAACGCCTGGACTTATTGATTGCCATACACATCTTATTTATGGTGGGCACCGTGCTAATGAGTTTGAACAGCGTTTACAAGGTAAATCCTATCGGCAAATAGCAGAAGAAGGAGGAGGGATAGCAGCTACAGTGGAAGCAACTCGACGAAGTGATGAGGATAACTTGTTTTCTTCAGCAAAAAAAAGATTGCTTTGTATGATGAAAAATGGATGTACGAGTTTGGAAATTAAATCAGGGTATGGTTTAGACATAGGCAATGAACTAAAAATATTACGAGTGGCTAAGCAAATACAACAAACATTTAATATGTGTATTCAAAAAACCTTTTTGGGTGCACATGCGTTACCATCAGAATTTGCTTCAAAAGATCATTATATCGAGTGGGTTGTTGAAGAAGCTTTACCCAAAATAAAACATGAAAATTTAGCTGATGCTGTTGATGCTTTTTGTGAAACTATCGGCTTTACTGCTTTGCAATGTGAAAAAGTGCTAAAAAAAGCAAAAGAATTAAATTTTGCTATCAAGTTACATGCAGAACAATTGTCTAATCAATCAGGTGCATTAATGGCAGCAAAAATAGGGGCTTTATCTGTTGATCATTTAGAATATTTAGCGCCTCAAGACATTCCTGCTTTATCAAAACATGAAACCGTGGCAACACTGTTACCTGCGGCCTTTTATTTTTTAAGAGAAAAGCAATTACCTCCCGTTAATGCTTTAAGACAAGCTCAGGTGCCTATTGCATTAGCAACGGATTGTAATCCAGGCAGCGCACCTTGTGTATCATTATTGCAAATCATGAATTTAGGATGTGTCGAATTTGGTTTAACCCCTGAAGAAGCTTTACTTGGTGTGACACAAAATGCCGCTAAGGCTTTGGGATGGTTTGCAAATGTGGGTAGCTTGGCGGCTGGAAAACGTGCTGATATCGCTATTTGGGATATAGACCATCCCAGAGATTTAGCCTATCAAATGGGGTGCAGCCCGCTTCAACGATTAATGATTGATGGGCATTGGGTAAATTTTGATAATCTTTAATGGTCGCTGTGGAAGATTGAATGGAAAAACACTACTTATTGAAAAAAGTTTGGCTAGAACAATCATGGCAAAATGACATTTATGTGGTTGTTAATCCTGAAGGTATCATTACTAAGGTTGAAAACTATTTATCAGAAAAGCCTGTAGAAGCAAAGGTTGACGTTTTATCAGGCAGAATTCTCCCTGGATTGATCAATGGACACTCTCATGCTTTTCAACGGATTTTCGCTGGTTTAACAGAGTTTTCCTCACTGCAAAAGAGCAGTTTTTGGACATGGCGAAAAATGATGTATCGATGTTTAGAACTGCTGAGTCCGGACGATGTTTATACCATAGCTTATTATGTCTATTTAGAAATGTTGCAAGCGGGATATATCGAAGTTGCAGAATTTCATTATTTACATAATGATGTATCAGGTCATTCCTACGATAAAGTGACAGAAATCGCTGATTCGCTGGTAAATGCGGCACTGGATGCTGGAATAAAAATAACATTATTACCGGTTCTCTACCGTTTTTCAGGGTTTGGTGAGCAAAACCCTCAACCAGAGCAACGGCGTTTTATCCTTTCGACCGATAAATATCAGCAGCTCATTCAAGAGTTATCAACATCATACCAAGAGCACCCACAAATTAGCATTGGTATGGCTGCACATTCCTTACGCGCTGTAAATGCAGAAGATTTATGGTTTCTCGAACAATTATCGTTTCATCATAACAATTCGCCTATACATCTACATATCGCTGAGCAAGAGGCAGAAGTCGAAAGTTGTATCGAACATCATCGGCAACGTCCCGTAGAATGGTTATCAAATGTCGTAAAACTCGATCGCCGCTGGACTCTGGTACATGCCACTCACATTAATAATGATGAAGTTACTGCAATGGCCAAAGCGAACCTTACAGTGAGTTTATGTCCTACAACTGAGGCAAACTTAGGTGATGGTATCTTTCCATTACAAGAGTGGTTGGCATTAAAGGGACAGTGCTCAGTTGGTACAGATTCTCAAATATCCATTTCTACACAAGAAGAACTACGATGGCTTGAATATGGGCAACGATTACAGTTACAGGCCAGAAACATTGTTAACTCACCTTTTTCACATAATGGCATGGCACTTTATGAAATGGCACGTTCTGGAGGTAAACATTCACTTCAGAAAAGTGAGAGCTTTTTAACGGTTGGATCGTCTGCAGACTGGGTGGTAATAGATTCAGATTCCATGATACTCGATGTATCTGACAAATTTTGGTTTGATGCTTGGTTGTTTGCAGTCAATCCGATACCTAGCTCTCAGGTTATGATTAATGGCAAGTGGGTCATTAAAAGTGATTGTGGCAATTCACTTAATCCACAACAACAAAAATTTTCAACGCTGAGAAAACGCATACTTGCAAGTCAGTAATAAAGGTTATTGATTACTGAGATAATGCCTGTGACAAAATTCACATCCTATTTATTTATCCACTTTCTATAAAATATTCATGTTGAAAACGCGATCAACTTTACTCTCTTAGTTTGGATTGTTACCGAGTAATTTATCCAAGCTCTCCTTATACTGAATATCATCAAATAACCCTAGTGTTTTGACCCTGGCAAACAAAGATAAGACGAGTTTAAAATGAGTGAAGTAATGCGAAAGACAGATATTGAAATGTGTCACTATTTTCGAAGTGATCGTTTTTTTCTTGTAGATAACAACTGGTATTTCAATACAAGAGAAAATGTTGCTTTTGGGCCTTATAAAAAATTGGGTAAAGCACAAAGAGAGTTAAGTCATTTTCTTAACTATAAATCACTCCTAGATGCATCAATTGCAAAGATGATTTCCTAAAACCGTTTTATTTTACTAACTCGCTCGGCCTTCCAATTCAGAAGGCCTTCTTCAGATTGGTAGTCGGTGATCGATGATAAATTGTTGATCATCGATTGGCTTCAAAAGCAACGGCAGTCCAAAATTGTTTCCATGCGCTCCTTAAATTATCCAGTCCTGTATAAATTAAAGGTAAAATTAATAGACTGATTATGGTTGAAAAAGACAATCCACCAATAATAGCACGGGCCATAGGCGAGTAAGAAGGACCATCACCGCCGACTTGAGCACCACCCATACTTAGAGGGACTAACCCTAAAATTGTCGTTGCAACTGTCATAAGTATAGGACGCAAACGATCTTTTCCTGCTTGAACCAAAGCTTGATGGCGTTCGTAACCTTGTGAACGAAGTTGGTTAATATGATCAATCAAAACAATACCATTGTTAACCACAACACCCATTAACACTAAGATACCAATATTAGCCATAAAGGATAATGTGGTATCTGTGATTAAGAAAAACCAATAAACACCAACCACTGAAAAAATAATACCGCTAATCACAGCCGTTGGAAATAAAAGTGATTCAAATAAAGCAGCCATAACAATGTAAATCATCATAATAGCCAATAACAGGTTCATTAACATGACCTGGCCGGTTTTCTCTTCTCTATCAAAACTTCTTCCAAAAGACCAATCATATCCATCAGGGAAAACCAAGGCGCTCATTAATTCTGAAATTTCTTCTTTGACTTCATCCAAGGTTGTATTGTCTGCAATGTCTAAAGTGATCATGGCTGTGGTTAACCTGGATTCTCGTTGGATATTTTGAGGGGCAGCAACACGGTGAAAAGTTGCTATAGCCGTTAGAGGTACCCAAGATTCTTTGTCAATAGTCGTGTCAGAAGAAGGTATTGGAATATTAAGATTTTCAAGATGTTGTAATGAATGTCGGTAATCTTCACTAAATTGGAGTTTTAATTGTGTTTCTCCATCCAAATCACGAAAAGAACGAAGAAATTGGCCTCGCATGGCTATAGCAATTTGTTGAGCAATTACTGCTGGCGTTAAACTAAGTTTGTGGGCTTTATCGGCATCGATAATAATTCGGATTTCTTGTTGTCCGTTTCTTAGTGCTGGTATTGCAGAATTAATTTCTGGAAGTTGAGATAACAATGAAGAAACATTGTCACTGAGTCCGCCTAAAACTTTGGTCGATTCGCCGCGTAAGTGAAGATTAATTTGTTCTCCACCACCACTTTGTTCGCGCTCGAAAGAAGGCTCCATAATCGTGGATTCTGGTAAATTCTTTTCAATACGCTCTTTAATCGTCTGTAGATCGAAATTTGCTGCTTCCCCTTTTTTTAATAGCAGCGTTGATTCTGCTCTAGAAGTATTAAAAAATGAATAAACTTCATCAATATCAAAATCTTCAGCATTATCATAAAGATAGCTTTCAAAACGACTCACTTCTTCTTCAATACGTTCAACAGTAAAAGCGCCAGTTAAATGATAATTTAATTGCAAACGACGTTGTGAATCAGCAGGGAACATTTCGGAATGCACTAAACTGGCAGGAACGACGATACTAAAGAGTATTAAGAAAGTGAAGAAAGAGGACCATTTAGGATGCGTTAACACCCAGTTAAGCCATTTTTCGTAAATCTTGGTGAGTTGCTCCATCCATCTAGCTTTTGGCATCATTTTTGGTGAGGGAAGTTTCGATAATAATAAAGGAATGATGGTTAAAGCAATAAATAAGGATGCCAACAAAGCAATACAAATAGTAATCGCGACATGACTTAAAAAAATAGTAATATCAATCTTTTCACCAATAATATTCGGTAAAAAAACGATAGCTGTAGTGAGTGTTCCAGCGATAACCGCAGTTGAAACCATTTTGACGCCATTAACAACGGCAACTTGGGTTGGTTCTTGGGTGTGGGCTCTACGATGGTAGATACTTTCTGAAATGACAACAGCATTGTCGACCAGCATACCAACTGCTAACATTAACCCCATCATTGATAATATATTTAAAGAAATATTAAATAAATACATTGCAGCTAATGTGATTAGTAAAGCAAAAGGCACAGCCAAAGCAACGATCAAAGTGCTAGTAAAATGCTGTAAAAAAAGATAGAGCACGCCAATAGACAATAAAAACCCGATAAATCCGGATAAACTAATATCATTGAGTGATTTTGTAATGCCATCAGCCTGATTATCCATCGTATAGATTTGAATACCTTGAAAGTCAGGTTGTTTTTGAATCGCATCAAGTTTTTTCTCGACCGCTGCTGTAACTTCGACAATATTGGCATTGGCTTCTCTTTGAACAGAAAGTCCAATAGCAAACTGCTGGCCTAAATGTCTTCCATGATCGAGAGGTGGAGTCACATACCTAACTCTGGCTATATCTTTAATGCGCAAATGGGTATCGTGAATTCTTATGTTTTCTATTTCCTCCAAAGAAGCAAACTGATGATTTAAAACCATTGAAATGCGTTGACCTTGTTGCTTTATCCAACCACCGCTGAGCAAGTTATTCATCGCGCTCAATTGTTCTGAGAGTTTGATGAGATCAATTTGATGTGTAAAAAGCCGATCAGGGTTTAACTCGATGATAATCTCCTCTTGGTTGACGCCATAAAGGTCAACTTGTGAGACACCAGCAATTCTTTCAAGAGGGCGCTGTAGTTTTTTCTCTAATAGACGATACGCATTGGATAAATTAATTTCGGTGCTTGAAATACGTAATTCTAAAATAGGTTCATCATTGGTTGAACCTGTAAAAACGAAGATATCGCGTATGTCATTAGGAAGTTCTTCGGCAATAGCATCTATCTTTTCACGGGCCTCAACACCCTTTATTTTTGCATCTTGTGACCAATCAAAAAGCACTCGAATTTGGGCAAACTCTTCTGTAGAGGTGGATTGTAGACGGTCAATCCCACTGATTGTTGCTAAAGCTTCCTCAATGGGACGGGTGATGTTTTTTTCAATTTCTTCTGCCGTTGAACCAGAGTAAGGAATTTGCACAAAAATACCCGGAAATTGAATTTCCGGGAAGTAATCTTTTTTCAGCAGTTGGCTGGAAGCAAGGCCTAAAACAACCACACTTAAAAAAATCATGAGGGTTGTAATGGGGCGCTCTAATGCCAATCGTGTTATGTTCATGAAGTTACCTCCTGAGCATTAACTGGCTTGTTGAGAGTTAAAGCTGTTTTTTTGCCATGAGTTAAGTAATAGAGAGCAGGTATTACAACTAACGTGAGTAATGTCGATAGAGCCAAGCCTCCGATAACGGTTAAGGCCAAAGGTTGTCGAATTTCTGAGCCTTCTCCTACGGTTATCGCCAAAGGTAACATGCCTAAAATAGTCGTTAAGGTTGTCATAATAATGGGGCGTAATCTTGACGTTGTTGCATCGATAATCGATTCTGAAATGGTAAAACCTTCCAGACTTTTTTGACGAATACGATCCACTAAGACAATCGCATTATTCACAACAATACCAGCTAGCATAATTAAGCCAATCATCACGATAACGCTCACGGGTGTTGATGTAAGGTAGAGTAAGAAAATAGAACCGACACCCGCTAAAGGAATAGAAAAAATAATTAACAGTGGGTCAACAATCGATTCAAATTGCGATGCCATCACTAAATATACTAGAAAAATGGCTAGAGCCAGAGCCATCATTAAAGATTGATAAGACTGTTGCATCTCTTCATTTTGACCAGCAATATAGGCTTCAACCTCTTGAGGCCATTCGATATTTTGTAATATAGCAGTGAGGTTTTCTTCTGCCGTTTTTAAATCACCAAAACTTAAGTTAGCGCTAACAATAGCCACACGCTCTTGAGAGGAACGCAAGATTTCTGCCGGTCCTTGTTGAATCGCAACATTGGCAATACTACCCAATAGTATCGGGCGTTCTTCGCCAGGATTAACAATAATCTTTTGTATTTGCTCAATAGATTGTCTCTGTGAATCTTGAAGCCTGACTAGAATATCAATTTTTTCATCGCGAAACGTATAGCGTGTTGCGACTGTACCTTTAACCGATTTATTTAATTGTTGTGATAAATGAGGGACAGATAATCCAAGTTGTGCCGCTTTGTCATGATCAAACACAATATTTAGTTCAGGTCTGCCTTCTTCCATGGTATTTTTTATGTCAGTAAATCTGAGATCATTTTTTAGCTGTTCAACGAGAATTTGGCTCATGGTTTTTAATTGCTCGAGATTGTATCCCGTAATTTCCACCTCAACAGGTGTTTTAAAGGAAAATAGTTGGGGTCGAGTAATCTCGGTGCTGACATCAGGCAGTTGATTTACCGCTTCTCGAATAGCCGTTATCACTTTTTGCTCTTTGATAGCATTAAAGGGTGGATTCAGTGAAACAAAGAGCTCGCCTTCATGCTCCCTTGAGACTTCTGAACTGGTATCATCACGACTGTTTCCACCAGAAATAGCGGTAATTTGGCCTATGTCTGGGTGTTGAATTAATTGTGCTGCAAGTTGTTGTATTTTCTTATCGGTCACTTGTAATGAGGTGCCATTGGGGGTTCTAAAAGCAATAACGAGTTCACCTTGATTGAGCTCAGGAATTAACATTAATTTTAAATGTGGTATCAACAATAATGCGCTGATAAAAATTAAGCTGGCACTGAAAAGAGTGATTATTGGTCTTTTTAAAACACCATAAATTAATACTTGGTAACCTTTAGCGATCTTTTCAAAGCTCCACTGTGTTAAAAAAACCAGAGGAGAAATAGCGATTTTACAGCATTTACCAAGCAGTAAAAGTAACTTAATTAATAAGATTATTATGTAAAAAGGGGTGCGTAGTATATGTTTCCACCATGGCTTTTTTCTAGTGATGCTATTAGAGGTTGTCGTGCGATTCTTTCCGCCCCTAGCTGCCAAAGAAGGAATGACGGTCAAAGCAACAAATAAAGAAACAATAAGAGCAAATGTTACGGTTAGAGCTTGGTCTTTAAAGATTTGTCCGGCAATACCTTGAACAAAAATCAGAGGTATAAAAACCGCTAATGTTGTTAATGTCGCTGCAGTTATTGCGCCGGAAACTTCTGCTGCGCCTTCAATAGCCATTTCTTTAATATCGCTTGATTCATCATGTGATTCACGCCAACGAGCAATATTTTCGAGAACAACAATACTATTATCCACTAACAAACCAATGGCTAAAGCAAGTCCGCCCAACGACATCATATTTAAAGAAACATCGTAGGTGTACATAAGATTAAAGCTAATTAAGATTGAAAGTGGTATTGAAAGAGAAATAATTAATGTACTTTTTACATCACGTAAAAAAGCATAAAGAATAAGCATTGCTAAGATTCCACCCATAATAGCGGTAGAAGTGACTTCACTAACGGCTTTTTCGATAAAGTTGGCTTGCACATTATGCAAGTCAATACGAATATCATTAGATAATCGTTTTTTTATCTTCTCTAATTGACGTAATGTGTTTTTTGTTACCAATACGGTATTGGCATCTCCCTCTTTGTATACCGATAAAGTGATGGTTTCATTTTCTCCCCAACGAGTTAAGGTTTTTCTTTCTTTAAAGCCTAATTGAATATCAGCAATATCTGATAAAATAATTTTTTCATTCGGTGACTGTCTAACAACGGTTTGGCGAATAGTGTCCAGTGAACGATACTCGTTTAAAGTACGAACAAGAAATTGTTGGCCGCCATCATCAATACGCCCTCCAGAGAGATTAATATTGTTATTTTTTAGCAAATTGACAATATCATCAAGTGTCAATCCAAGTTGTCTCAGTTTTTCTTGATCCAAAAGTACTTGAATTTCATCTTCCAGTCCACCATTGACCTTGACTGAAGCAATGCCTTCAACCGATTCAAGTTGACGTTTAATTTTTTCTTCGGCTAATCGTCGCAAAGTAATGAGTTGTTGCGTGTCGGGTGATTTAGACGTTTCTAATGAGTCGTAAGAAATACTCATTTTGAGTATGGGATCTAATGAAGGATTAAAGCGTAATACTTTGGGTTTTTTCACATCAAGAGGTAAAGTGATACTATCAACTTTTTCTCTCACATCAAGACCCGCCAAATCCATATCGGAGCCCCAGTGAAATGTCATTAATATATCAGATTGCCCTGGGCGTGAAAAAGATTGAATTTCCTTAATGCCTTTTATCGTACCTACGCTTTCTTCTAAGGGTTTTGTTACTAACTTTTCAACTTCTTGGGGGGCGGCCCCTTCATAAACGGTGCGTAAAGTTAAGGTTGGATAGCTGATTTTAGGTAATAAATTGACTTCTAAACGAGAAAGTAAAATTACCCCAAATACGAGTAGTGCCGTATTCAGCATCAATAAGGTAATAGGACGCTGAACGGCAACTTTAACGAGACTTCTCATATCGGTTTCCTTAAATAGATAAAACGTTGCTGGTGAAGAATGTATTTAATAAATTAAATCACTTTCACCGCTGCTTGATCTTTCAATTGATGATGGCCACTGATAATCACTTGCTCTCCAGCTTCTAATGGTTCGATGATTTCAATGTGTGTCTCGTTGGAATAACCGGTGGTTACATTCATTTTTACTGCTTTATTCTCACGTAAAATAAATATGCTCGAGGATGCATCTTCAGTGATTAGAGCTGTACGTGGAATTAATAGGGTATTTGCGTGTGTATCATAAAGAATATTCACACGTGCAAACATGCCGGGTTTTAAAAGATATTGTGAGTTATCAATTTGAATTGTGACTTTTATCGTTCCTGAGTCAGCATTAACCACAGGGCTGACTCGAGTTACAGTTGCTTTCACCTTGGTATCGACAGAATCAAAAGTCAATTGTGTCTTTTGGCCGGCATTTATGTGGTTATGCATACTTTCAGGAACATAAATGTTAGCTTCAAGCTGAGAAATATTATTGATAACGAACAGTGACTTGTTAGGGTCGATAAAATTCCCAACATCGACATCTCTGCGTGCAATGACACCCCCGATAGGTGCCTTGATAGTAGAATAATTAACTTCGAGTTGTTGCAATTCAAATGCCGCTTTATCAGCAGCAAAATCAAATTGCAACTGCTCGATCTCCTCAAAGCTCACCAGCCTTTTTTTATACATCACTTCTTTTCGCTTTAATTCGTTTTCGAGCTTTTTCATTTTTGCTTGCATTTTTTTAAGCTCTATACTGGATTTTTCTTTGTCGAGTTGTCCCAATGGCTGCTCTTGTGTAACGATATCACCTTCCTCAACAAAGAGTTTTTCCAATGTACCTTGGGTTTTAGCGAAAATAACGGCTTCTTGATAAGGTTCCAGTGCAGCCGTCGATTGAAATGTCGCGTGAACATCTCCTGTTGTTATTGGGCTCACCGTAACGGGAAAAATAACTTCTTCTTTCTTCTCCACGTCAATAGACTTCTCTTCGATGTTGGCCTCTGCGCCACATCCCGTTAAAATTAACCCAGTCAGTGCTACGACGGATACCCATGGGATATCTTTCTGGGAAAATCGGCTTTTTGTGAATTGTTCGCTGAAGTTTGCAAGCATTGTTTTCATTATTACTCTTTCCATAAAATGCGATTAACGCTGTTTTGCAGATTATCTTTTTATATTGATTGATATACATTCTATGTGGCAGGAGATATGCCAATTTATTGATGTTTCTGAAAATAAAAAAAATCAATTAAATCATTCACTTATGTTTTTTGAAAATAGTCTGGCGTTATTTGTAAAAACTGTTGTGATAAAAAATGGGTGTTTTCACTGAATGTTGGTCAAATAGCACATTAAGATGATCTGTCAACAAAGCGGTTGAAATACAGTAAGAGTCTTGCTTAGTTGAAAATGTTCCATACAATAAAAGCTTTTAAATTGAAAGAAATATCCCGATCAAGAATAGGAATATAAAATGGCAGACTACGATTTTTTATCGAAGCAGTTGAAAGCTTTACTCGCTGATGAAAAACACTTCCTTGCAAATTCCAGCCAATTTGCGGCTTTTATTTTTCAGGAGGTAGAAGATTTGAACTGGGCTGGTTTTTATTGGTTGGAGGAAGATGAACTTGTGTTAGGGTCCTTTCAGGGAAAGGTGGCTTGTGTTCGTATTCCTTTGGGAAAAGGTGTTTGTGGAACGGCTGCAGCTGAAAAGCAAACCATTCTTGTTGATGATGTGCATGCGTTTTCAGGACATATTGCTTGTGATAGCGCATCAGAATCAGAAATTGTGGTGCCTGTTTATGCCGGTGAAAGACTCGTTGGCGTTTTTGATATTGATAGTCCGCGAAAAAGTCGATTCACTCAGGATGACAAAATGGGTATAGAAAATTTAGTCAAGATTTACCAATCAATGACTAACATACCGGATTAAACTTATCTAGATAAACCTAGATTGAAAGTATTTTAATTATTATTCTGGCACCTTGTGCCGGCATTAAAATAAAAGCCTAACTTAGCCCGGAGTGTTTCAGGCAGTTTAGGCAACGCCGAACGCGGGATTAAAAAAGTTGATAAATTGAACAAATCAGGGAAAAAACGATTATTTTCCGTGGTTTGTTGTAAGTAAGCTTGCCCTGAAGAGCCGCCGGTTCCTATTTTTTTCCCAATAATTCTATTGACCATCAGTGCGTGACGGTAGCGCCATGTTGTAAATTGTTCATCAATTTTAACGAGGCTCGTTAAAAAACGAAATGGTTGATGAATAATAGGCTCATCACGATACAGATTTATAAACACAGCGGCCAACATGGCTGGGTGTGAGAATCGAAAGACTCCCTGTTGCTGTTGTTCTTCGAACAATCGATCGTTTGATAGATATTCAAATGAATGCCGAGTAGTATTAAGGTTAATGATTTGCAGTGTTTTTTCTTTTTCTGATAAGTTGGTATTTTTTTTAATAATTTCTTCATCGTGAGCCAACATGGCGATCACAGCTTGATGGTAGGCTTCCCAAAATTTAAAGGCGTCATCCTCTAAAAAAGGAGTTCTTTCGAGCCAGTCATTCACATGATTAAATAAGTTAGGCGCTTTTTCTAAAGCGATTAGCTCTTCCCTCTCGTGAGGGCGTAAGCGACGATAAAATGATTCCTGGTCGAAACCAATACGCTGCTCGCTTTTCAAGCCGAGAAAAATTTCAATTTTTTTGAATTGAATGCTTTGAAAACCTGAGGCTGGCACCAAATAATCTCTGAAGTCTAAAAAATCTAAAGGAGTCATGGTTTCCATCACATCCAGTTGCTGTATTAAAACATTTTGAATCGTGATAACTCTATCCAGAAGACTGTTGACGACTCCAAGGGCTTCTTCATTAACGGAAGGTTTGGCGAAAACTGACATCACATAGCTAATTTCATGCAGAATTTGTTTAAACCAGAGTTCATAGGCTTGATGAACGATGATGAATAAGGTTTCATCATGGGCTTCAGAGCCATAACGTTTGCTCTCAGGCTTTTGCGAGTCGAGAAGCTTTCCAAGTTGTAGATAATCGCTGTAGTGACAGTTAGGCATGTCTTTTTTTTTCATATTAGAGCCGTTGGATAAAATTCGAGGTAAAAAAAAACCACCTGAAATAGGTGGTTTTTTTTGCGGAAAAGAATCACTTAAGGTCGTTGTTCCATAGGAACAAAATCTCTTGCTTCTTGACCTATATAAAGCTGGCGAGGACGGCCTATACGTTGATTAGGCTCGCTGATCATCTCTCTCCATTGAGCAACCCAGCCTACTGTTCTGGCTAAAGCAAAAATAACCGTAAACATATTGGTCGGGATACCAATAGCGTTCAAAATAATACCCGAATAGAAGTCAACGTTAGGGTATAGTTTTTTGCTAACGAAGTAATCATCTTCTAAAGCAATACGCTCAAGTTCCATCGCAACGCTCAAAATAGGATCGTCTTTGATGTCAAGGGCTTGTAAAACTTCATGCGCCGTTTCGCGCATGACCTTAGCACGAGGATCGTAGTTTTTATAAACACGATGTCCAAAGCCCATCAAACGGAATGGGTCATTTTTGTCTTTAGCACGCTCAATGTAAGCTGGGATATTTTTAACATCGCCAATTTCTCTTAGCATGTTAAGACAAGCTTCGTTAGCACCACCATGAGCAGGACCCCACAAGGAAGCAATACCTGAAGCGATACAAGCAAAAGGATTGGCGCCTGAAGAGCCGGCTAATCTCACGGTAGAAGTCGAAGCATTTTGCTCATGATCAGCATGCAAGGTGAAGATTCTATCCATGGCCCTGACTAAAATAGGATCGGGTTTTTCATCATGCGAAGGCATGGAAAACATCATGTGCAAAAAGTTTTCTGCATAGCTCATGTTGTTTCTTGGATAAACGAATGGGTGGCCCATAGAATAGCGATAGCACATAGCTGCTATTGTCGGAACCTTGGCAATTAAACGAAATGCGCTGATCTCACGATGTTCGTAGTTGGAAATATCCAATGAATCATGGTAGAAGGCTGATAGCGCTCCAACAACACCCACCATAATCGCCATAGGATGAGCGTCACGACGAAACCCGTTAAAAAAGTTTCTTAATTGCTCGTGAACCATTGTATGGTTGTTGATTTTGTCAACAAATTGTTGGCGCTCTGTTTGGTTTGGAAGTTCTCCACGGAGCAACAAATAAGCGACTTCAAGAAAATCTGCTCTTTCAGCCAGCGCGTCGATAGGGTATCCTCGATATAACAAGACACCTTTATCACCATCGATGAAAGTAATTTTAGATTCGCAGGACGCAGTGGCTAAAAAACCGGGGTCGTAAGTGAAATACCCATTTTTACCAAGAGCCCTGATGTCTAGTACGGGTGTTCCCTCGGTAGCTTGGTAAACAGGAAGCGAAACTTCTTCGCCATTAGGCAACTGCAATTTGGCGACTTCATCTGCCATGTCACACTCCTTAAATTCTGATGTTATTCGTCAATTATGACGTAAAGTTCTGTTAATGTCACAGATTTTCTCTGTTACGAGTTGGGTTTGCATTTGTATTCACAAACTTACCACTATATAATGCTGCGCGTGTTAACATACCGAATGAACAAAAAGTCTCGCAGGTTTCAAATTTGTGCGCGCAAAATTGGTTGTCTGGCTTAGTAAATAAAAACTCAAAATAAAACGTTTTAAGCACAACCCACACAGCTCAATAATTTTGAACTTCACATTGTGAGTGGATCATTGACTCGTATAGTCTAGATTTGTGTTAGAGCATGAGCAAAGTTAAACAATGTTCTGATAAGTACCAATCTTAATTATTGTATAAAACGTATTTTATCCAAGAATGTGAAATTGCTTCTATTAATGTTCTAACTTGAACAAACTAAAGCTTTAAGTATTTTTCGAAAAGCCTAATCATTTCAATGCATAAAAAATGTTCATTAATGATTTAGGTAATGAATTCGACAAACTACTTTTTTATAAAAAAAATTTAATGATTGCTTTATTTTTTATAAAAACATTAATCATGTTATTTAATTATCGGTCAATCTTCGATTTAAACTTAGT
>JBCCZV010000095.1:0-14630 GCA_039187085.1 Pseudomonadota bacterium | reverse complement strand
TGTTAATCCAGAAATTCCCATTAGGCAAAGAGTCAATGCTTTGTATACACTTAAAGGAAAAGACTATTTGCTACATGAACAAAATCATATTTCTGTGATTGATTGGGAAAATTTGTCAGTTTTGAGTCAAAATTTACCATTTAATCAAGTTATTTATTGTGGCGATTTCGAAGGCCACTCTCAATTTTACTATTCCATAAAATCAGAACTTCATTTATTAAAAAATAATCAACTGAAGTCTAAGTACGACAAAAACCAAGGTGTAAGTGAACTCAATAACCCACATGGTTGCTTTATCAAAAATAGAAATCTTTTTATCATTGATTTTAAAGGTGTTTATACATACGATATACACAACCAAATAGAAGCTCGTCCCCCTAAAATATATTTAAAAGATTTATATGTTAACTATCAATATAAATCCTTCGAAGAACAAAACACTCACTTCGATAAAATAAAAAATATCCAGCTTGATTCCACAGAAAGAACCTTCCAAGTTGAACTGTCTGCTATTGATTTTCTTCCGGAAGAAACCGAGTATTTTTATAAACTAGAAAATCACGATGATGACTGGATTAAAGCCAATTCTTCCTTCGCTACTTACACGAATGTACAACCCGGTGAATATATTTTTAAAGCACGTACAAAGCGAGAAGAGCAATGGGGTGAAATACGTGAATTGCCTGTGACTATAGAAAATTATTGGTGGCGCAAACCTTACATGCTAGCGATTTATGTGTTTTTAATTGTTGCTACCTTTCTTATTATGAAACACCGCCAACAACTTGAAAGAAAGCGACTTAAACAATTGGTTGATACTCGTACCCACGAATTGAAAACCTTAATGACAGAAAATCGTGAATTATATGAAAATTTTTCCCATGAATTAAATTCTCCTCTAACAGGCTTGTCGTCATTAGTGAGAAAGGTCGACAAAGATGTGGGTGGTAGGATGTATCAGTACATTGCCCGTATGCAGCGTTTAACGCAACAGATTTTAAAAATTGCTAAGTTACAAGATGCCGATGTTTCTATCACTAAACGAATGACATTCAATATTATGGATTTAGTGAATCAAATCATCAAAGCATTGCGAGAACACGCAGAGTCCAAAGATCTCACTTTCTTTATTGATGCGCCAGAGCCGTTATTTATTGATGCAGAAATTGACGCTATAGAAACCGCGATAGGTAATATTCTCTCTAATGCTATCAAATACTCTCATGTGGGTGGTGATGTTCGCATTGAAGCAAAATGTGTAGAAGGTTATGTTCAACTAACGATTACTGATAATGGCATTGGTATTGCCACAGATGATCAGCACAATATTTTTAAACGATTTCATCGCAGTAAAAACGCCACGAACTTACAGGGCAATGGCATAGGATTGGCATTAACGCGTGATATTATTGAGGCTAATAACGGCCAAATAGCTTTTGACAGTGAAGAAGGGGCGGGTACGTCTTTTATTGTGCGTTTACCATCTGCTAAGAAAGCTAAAGCTGAGACGGTAGATAGTGTAGCCTCACCTTACTTGAAACTAGAGTTTGAATCTTTAAAACCCATTGAAACCAAAGACAATGAAGAATGTCAATCTCAACACGCCTGCACTGTTCTTGTCGTTGAGGATATTCCTTACATTGCGAGTTTCTTAAAAGAGCTTTTGCAGGATAAATATAAAATTATTGCTGCTTCCAATGGGCGTCAAGGGCTTGAAAAAGCCATTCAGCATGTTCCTGATTTAATCTTAAGCGATATCATGATGCCAGAAATGGATGGTTTTGCTTTACTAAAAAAAGTGAAATCCAACTCGCTGATTTCGCATGTACCAGTCATTTTGTTGACAGCGAAAGGGGATGCTGAAAGTCGGCAAAAAGGTTACGAGTTACGCGCGAATGACTTCATAGAAAAGCCTTTCGACGAAAATGAGCTGATTTCCCGTGTTGATAATCAAATCAAAAACATTAAAACCATTCGCGAATATTATGGTGTTGGGCAACCGGTCAGTATTGAAGATGATGTACTGGCGCGATTGGATACCTACTTAAATGAGCATTACCCTGATCAAGAGTTAAATCTAGAAAACTTAGCGAACGCCTTGGCTATTAGTGAAAGAAATCTGCAAAGAAAGTTCCGAAGTTTATTAGGTGTCCCACCTATGGAATATGTGAGAAATTTCCGTTTAGATAAAGGCAAAGAGCATATTCTCAAATATCCTGACAAAAGCTTCCAAAACATTGCTGATGAAGTAGGCTTCTCAAGCTCCAGTTATTTTTCTTCATGTTTTAAGAAGCGTTTTGATATCAGTCCCAAGCAATACAAAGAAAAAAATACCGCCATTAGCAAAAGTGATTGATGAAGGCTATCCTTAATTAAAGGATAGGCTGACAATCACTGCCTGTCATTTGTTCAAAAAAATTTTTGGTATTATTTCTGTGTTATCAATCACAAAAATCTGATAAGTTTCATCCTGAATTCATTCACAAAAAGAAATTCTTATGTTTGACTTAAAAATGTTCAATAAAAGCAAAATTCATTTTTCTGAAAAAGTCAAAGGGAAAGCAGAGAATCCTTTTGAAGCTGACAAAGGTATTCATCTCGCTTATACCTACGGTTTGTTAACAGCTATAGCGGTAGGTCCAGAAATCGTTTTACCTGAAGAATGGCTAAACGTTGTAACACGCTCCGCTTCAATACATTGGAAAAGTGAATTACAAAAGCATGCTGCACAAAAGCACCTCACCCAGGCTTATAACCAAATTGCTCAGGCCGTCAATAATAACGAACCATTTGCCACTAGTATCTACTTTGCTCCGCTTAACAATCCGCAATTGGAATCGGAAGAGCGCTTGGCTTTAATTATGCGATGGTGTGATGGCTTTATGAAAGGTATTAATTTCAACACCAGCGGATGGAATGAATTGTTAGAATCTGAGCGTTGTGATTTGATTTCCCCATTTTCTGATACCAGCCAAGAAAATTTTGCTGAAAATTTTCCCAACAAAGAACTAGGCCCTCGACAACATTCATTAATACTCATGCTATTGGCTAACAACATTAAAGCGATTAATGCGTTCTGGTTTGATAAAAGCGAATGCGTTTTATCCGGAGTATTCGATAACGGCTTGGAGTTTGCATTAAACTAAGCCATAACTGCTTATAAGCCAATCAATTATAAGCAGTTTTTATTGTTCTTGTTTGGGTCTTAGGCTTTATCTTTGAGCCTTTTATCTCCCGCTTTATTTATGATCTACAAATATTTATCTTGTTTAGATATAAGCCTTTTGTGCTTTGAATCTGGAGGGTAAAATAAAAACATCTATCTACTCATCAGTAGATGTTGACAAAAAATTCTGCTCTCACTATTATCTACCTACACATAGATAAGGAGTTTGAAAGATGCAACAGTTAAATGCTACAGCACATAAAGTCCTTGATGTTGCTGAAAAATTTACCCAATTGAATGGCTTTAATGCATTTAGCTATAAAGATTTACAAAACGAGGTGGGCGTTAAAACATCTAGTATTCATTATTACTTTCCCACGAAACAAGATTTGGCTTTTGTGATGGCAGAACGATATTTAAATCGCTTTCAAGAAAGTTTGGCAGCTATTGAGCAAACTCAAGAACGTGGAATCAATCGTTTAGTAGCTCTGGGGCAAATTTTTATTCATGTTGTGAATGAGGGAAAGTTTTGTCTTTGTGGTATGTTGGCAAGTGACATGCTGTCTTTACCTGCCAACGTTAACAGCAAGTTGGAAGCATTTTTCACTTGTATAGAGGACTGGGTTGTTAAAACCGTTCACCTCGGTGTTAATCAAAATGAAATTGATTCATCTATTGATGCAAAAAGTTTTGCACAGCAGTTTTTAGCGAGTTTAGAAGGAGGGATGCTGATCGCGCGTATTAAAAACACCACGAATGATTTTGAGAATATGGTTAAGAATTCCATCGAGCAAATTACTATAAAGTGAATTTGCTAAGAAACTGATTAGTTACATAGAGTTGAAGATGAAGTTGCAAGAGCAACTTCCCTCGTAAGATATCAACCCCATAGTCAATTTTCTCCACATACACATACGGGTGGAGAAGAGTTTTATGTACTCGAGGGTGAGTTTGCTGATGAACATGGCGTTTATCCAAAAGGAACTTATGTGCGCAACCCAATAGGTACAGCGCATACTCCAAAAATAGGTCATAAAGGGGCTACCATTTTTGTTAAGCTTCATCAATTTTCAAGTGATGACAAAGAACAAAAAGCTATTGATATTAATAGCACGACTTGGCATCCAGGAGTGGTTGATGGTTTGCAAGTTATGCCATTGCATGACTATGCTGGTGAGCATGTTGCTTTAGTCAAATGGGCACCCAATACCCTGTTTCACGCTCATCAACATTGGGGTGGCGAAGAGATTTTTGTTTTAGAAGGAACTTTTTATGATGAACATGGTGCTTATCCTAAAGGCACTTGGCTTCGAAGCCCACATCTCAGCCAACACGTGCCTTTCACTAAAGAGGAAGGAGCATTAATTTATGTAAAAGTTGGTCATTTGTTATTTGATAACGATTCAAGCGGGAGAAAATAATGAGCAATCGAAGAAAAGTTGAAGTGGCAATTATTGGTGCTGGTAGTGCTGGTATGCGCGCTTATCGAGAAGTGACAAAACATACTCAATCCGTTGTTTTAATTGAAGCCGGAGATTACGGTACAACCTGTGCGAGAGTAGGTTGTATGCCTTCTAAGTTACTGATTGCAGCGGCAGAAGCAGCGCATCTTGGGGAACATACTCAAGCATTTGGTGTGAATTACAGCCAACGTGAAATTGATGGTCGTGCTGTGATGGCGCGAGTTAAATCGGAACGAGATAGATTTGTAAGCTTTGTTATTGATGATGTGGAAACTTGGCCTTCGGAGCATTTGATAAAAGGCCATGCGCACTTTTTATCAAATCATGTATTGTCGATTGATAATCAGCAAGAAATTGAAGCGGATAAAATCATTATTGCTACGGGATCTCGTCCCAATATTATTCCCAGCTTTAAATCGCTCGGTGAACGCTTAATTATTAACGATGATATTTTTAGTTGGGACGATTTACCTAGCTCTATTGCGATTTTTGGGGCTGGGGTCATTGGGTTAGAACTAGGTCAGGCCTTACATCGACTGGGTGTTAAGGTCACTTTGTTTGGTCGTGATAACTTGGTGGGGCCCTTATCCGATCCTCAAGTGATCGAAAAAGCCATTGAAATTTTCTCCAATGAATTTTCTTTTGTGCCAGATGCGGAGGTTTCACGCCAGGAGTTAACAGCAGACGGAGTAGAAATTGATTATGAATATCAAGGTAAAAAGCTAACAGAGGCTTTTGATTATGTTTTAGCAGCTACTGGGCGTCTTCCTAACTTAGATAAAATAGGTTTAGAAAACACCTCGTTAACCTTAAATGAAAGAGGACTCCCTTCATTTGATTTAAACACGGGGCGCGTTGAAAATAGCCATATTTTTGTGGCCGGAGATGCCAATAATACGATTCCTTTACTACATGAAGCCGCTGATGAAGGGCAAATTGCTGGATACAATGCGGCACATTACCCAAATATTCGGCGCTTTAAGAAAAGTTCACCGATCAGTGTTATATTTTCTGATCCTCAAATCATGATGGTTGGCGAAACCTATAAAGCATTAAAAGCTTCTAATATTGATTTTGAAATTGGCCAACTTGATTGGAAAGAGCAAGGCCGTTCGCGGGTTATGTTGGTAAATCAAGGCTTATTACGCGTTTATGGTGAAAAAAATACTGGAAGGTTCTTAGGTGCAGAAATGATTGGTCCCAGAGCAGAACATCTTGCACATTTATTGGCTTGGGCTCACCAATCAAACCTTACAGTATCGGAAATATTGGAACGTCCTTTTTATCATCCTGTGGTCGAAGAAGGTGTCCGAACCGCCATGCGACTATTAAATCATGCTTTGGATATGGGTGATTTACCACCAAATCGATGTATTGACTGTGGTGTGGGTGCTTAGAAGTTATGTGGCACTTGATGGAGCCCGCTTGTCGGGCTACGCCTAAGTAAACTTAAAAATCTTATTCTTGAAGATTTTCCGGTGACTCCATTTCTTCAATGAGATGATCAATAAGCTCTGCATTCATTGAGTATTCTTCGTACATTTTTTGACTCTTCAAAGAGTCAGGATCAACTTCATTATCATGACAAAACTCTTCATATGTCTTCATTAATCTCTCCAAATGGGAATTTTGATCTCATTATAGACAATAGGTATTTTTTAAGAGCATTCTTTTACACGTTAAAGGTTGAGTGTGTGTTATAGTAAAAGCTTAAAATTCAGAAGTATTTTTTCATAATGTTGAACTAAGATTGAAATAATACTATTACTTTTATCTAATATAATACATTTGTTCGTTTAAAAAAATTATTATGCCTTTTCTTATCAGTGTTGCCGTATTTTTATGCGCGAAATAATTAAAATTAAAGTACCTGTGGACCGAGTCCAAATTGGGATGTTTGTTGTTGAATTAGATCGGCCTTGGCTAGAGACTGATTTTTTATTACAAGGTTTTGTCGTTCAAGATGAACAAGATATAGATGCTCTTCAGAAACAATGTGACTTTGTATACGTAGAAGAAAGCTTTTTCAAACGGTTAGAGCTTAAAAAATTACAGGACTCTCCAACAAAGCCCACAAAGATCTCAGATACTAAAAAAGCTCGGAAGAAAGCATCAACTAAACCTCCCGATCCTGAAAACAGAATTCAATATAAAAATATAAAAAGTTTTAAAAAAGAATTTGATGCTGCTCATAGCGTGTATACAAACGCCAAAAACTTGGCGCGTGATTTTATTAAAGATGTTCGCCTTGGTGGCGCTCTGAATTTAGAGGATGCCAAGCACGCTGTTGATGGTATTGTTGATAGTTTATTACGTAATCATGATGTATTAATGTGGTTAAGTAAATTAAAAAACAAAGATGATTATACTGCTGAACATTCCTTAAACGTCTGTATTCTAACAGCAACTTTTGCCAGGCATCTTGGCCACGAAGAAGATGAAGTGCGTCGACTTGCTTTGTGTGGCTTGTTACATGATGTGGGTAAATCAAAAATCCCCAATAATGTGTTAAACAAACCGGGACGTTTTACTCCAGACGAATTTCGTTTAATGAAAAGACATACCATTTTAGGAAGAGAATTGCTTTTATCTTTTGCAAAACTTGATCCGGTCGCGGCTGATGTGGCTTATTCTCACCATGAACGTATTGATGGTAAAGGGTATCCCCGCGCATTAGAAGATACTCAAATTTCTTACTACGCAAAAGTAGTCGCCTTAGCTGACACCTACGATGCTATTACTAGTCATCGAGTGTATGACAGTGGTAGAGCTTCAATGAACGCTCTTGATATTATTTATAAAAACCGTGGTACACAGTTTGATGAGAGTCTGGCATTGGAATTTATCCGTTGTATTGGTGTATATCCAGCGGGTTCCTTAGTTGAAATGACCAATGGAGAAATAGGTGTTGTCATTGAAGAAAATAAAAGCAGTAAGCTCAAACCTTATGTTATGATTGTCCGAAATCAAGAAAAACAGGTTTGCGAACCAAACACCATTAATTTGATGAAACAACCTTCGGATCAACTTGGAGAAACCTACGCGATTGCTCGAGAGGTACCCGATGGCTATCAAGGTGTTTTTTTGAAAGACTTCGTGAAAAAAGGTATGGGCTCTCTTTAAGAAGTGAAGCATTTATGAACAATGTTGAAAAAAGACAATTAAAGCGTTTGCTATGTAGCGATAACTTTAGCATGTGCTTTGTAGAAATTAAGCAAGAAATATTTGAGGCGACGCCAATTAACTTCAACAGAGCAGGCATGTCGTTTTCAACACCTTCGCCGTTGCCAGACTTTAATCAAGCTTTTCTCAGTTTTACATATGGCGATACTTCACCTTCGAGGTTTCATATCGAAAAGCTTCTTATCACTGTTCACTATGCTTACGAGTTAGATGTTTGTAGCGAATACAAATGTCGCTATGTTATGCCGGATACCAAGACGCTACAATCACTTATTGCTATTGAAGAAGCTCTCTCCAACGAGAGCGTGGAAGATGGAATGGAGCGATACGGAATCCATTCCTAATTTTGTGAACTTCACCAACAATTATCCAAAAGACTCAATTTATCATTGTGTTACATATAGCAATATCAACATTTAATAAGGATAATCGTGATGAAATACGCTCTTTTCTTACTCTTTTCCATGCTAAGTTTCGAAGCAATAGCTAATGATAACAACAATGGCGTGAAGTTTTCTGTGGAAGTAACTAACCGAACGTTAAGCGAAGTAGTTAGCAAGATAAACCTCTATTGTGAAGAGGAAATTGGACCAACTCGTGTTGAGAACCCTAATATTATGGTCACGATCAAGCTGGACAAGACTTCGTGCTCAGAAGCGGTTAAGCAAATCAGTACCTATGATATTGCCAAAGAAGGATAATGAAAAAGTACAGCTATTCACCACTAGTTATTTAACTCTTTAAGTAACGACTCTTTACCCTCTGTCTCCAAGTAGTGTAAAAATGTTTTGGCAATGGGTGATAAGTTTCGGTTATTTAAGCGGACAAGATACCATTTTGTCATGATTGGAAATTGTTGAACGTTGAGTTTGATTAACCCATTCCTATCACCAAAATTTAGAGTATGTTCTGATAAAATAGCTATGCCCAACCCAGACATTACTGAGTGTTTAATGGCTTCATTACTTTCAATCGTTATTCTCACATTCATTGAAGCACCAGCTTTTTTTAAAAACTTTTCTGTGGCGTAGCGAGTTCCTGAACCTTTTTCTCTAGCAAGGAAAGGTTCTTCACTCAAACGTTTAAGAGAAATAGTGCTGTTTCCAGCCAAAGGGTGATTTTCTGGAGCTAGTACCACCAAAGGGTTATCTAAAAAATCTATCGTCTCAATATCGTTTCTTTCAGGTAGATTACTAAAAACATAAATATCATCGATGCCGGCATCTAGCCGGTTAATAATTTGTTGACGATTCCCTACATTGAATTCAATGTCAATAGAAGGGTAACGTTCGCAAAAAGGTCCAAGTAAATGCGGTATAAAGTATTTCGATGTAGTTACAACTGCTAAACGCAAAGTTCCTGATTTTAATCCTCGAAGTTCTGATAACTCCATATCCAAATAACGCATGCGTTCTAATACTTCAAACGCAGCAGCAGCCATTATTTCTCCTGCCTCCGTAAAATCGAGCGTTTTTCCATTTTGATGATACAAGGGTAGTCCAATAGCATCAGATAATTTCTTGAGTTGCATTGAGACCGTTGGTTGCGTTAAGTGCAGATTTTCACTAGCACGTTTAATGCTCTTAAATTGGTGGACGGCAATCAGTATCTCTAATTGTCGAAAAGTGCCTATTCGACCAATAAATTTTGAAGGATTCCGTGACGATAGTGGTGGCATTTACAATGTTCCGCATAAAGTTATCTATAGTTTTTTTCATTATATCAGCTTTATTCAATTTAAAGTAAGCTTAGAAAATACATGAAAATATCATCTTAAGTAATTGTTAATTAAAAACTATTTTCAATTCTTTTTTTAAGAATAGATAAATATCTATGGCTATAAGTGTAATTATTTATTTTTATCTAAAATCTTTTTTATGAGACAATCCTTGCGAAATCTCACTCTAGGGGAATGTTTATGCAAAATCGACAAATAGTTTTTGCTGTATTGGTTGGGATGGTTTGCACATGTATTGGTGGTTGGGGTATGATTGCCGGCCTAGTAAATGCAGGATTACTGACGACGGGTTTAATTTTGCTCAGCATGACAGCTGTGGCATTGTTTGCTAATCCCGCTCATAAGAAGTCCATCAGCCATATCCCTGGTTCTTCACAAAATTCGAATAACCCTCAGGAACAATAATAATGGCTTTTGATGCCGTCATTCTTTTTTTTATATTAGGGATTATTTTAAAGTTATTTAATCCAAGCTTTGTGATACCGCAGGGCTTATCAAAAGCTTTGATAATCATTTTGTTGATAGCCATTGGTTTGAAAGGTGGTTTAGCGTTAAAAGAAAACTTCTCTTTAACCGTTGTTTATCAATGTTTTATTGTTATGATAATGGGCTTTTTGCTGCCTTTACTTGCTTACCCTGTTTTACGCTTTTTCGGACGATTTTCGACTGTTGACGCAGCATGTATGGCTGCTCATTATGGATCGGTCAGTGTCGCAACCTATGCTGTTGCTATTTCTTATCTAGGCTCGCAAAATATTTTATTCGAGGAATATCTCGTACTATTGGTTGTGGTGCTGGAAGTGCCTGCGATCGTTACAGGTTTATTAATTGTTGGAAAAAAATCAAACCTTACAGGCAAGCAATTAATTGGTGAAACATTTGGTAATGCTAGTATTATTTTATTGATCGGTGCATTACTCATTGGCTTTTTGTCAAACGACTCCATCAACAAAACACTGCCTCTTTTCAGTGAGCTATTTACTGGCATTCTCGCAATTTTCCTATTAGAGATGGGCACGGTTGCTGCCACACAATTGAAAAGTTTGCGAAAAAACAGTGTATTTGTGGTAAGTTTTGCTGTCTTTATGCCGCTAGTTGCCGCTGTTATCGGGGCTTTTATAGCTTCTACCTTACTGTCTTTATCGCAAGGAGGAACTATGATTCTAATAACGCTTGCAGCGAGCGCTTCATACATTGCAGTTCCCGCAGCCATGCGAGTTGCGTTACCTGATGCGAATCATGGTTTATCAATTGCTGCAAGCTTAGGCATTACATTTCCATTTAACGTGATCGTTGGTATACCGATTTATCATTCGATTGCTACTGCTTTAACAAATTAAAATTATTTTTTCAGGAGTATTTAATGCGCCAGATTGATGTCGCTATTATCATGGGTTCACAATCTGATTGGCCTACGATGAAACTGGCTAGTGATGTTTTGCAACAATTAAAAATTTCACATGCTTCTCAAGTAGTTTCAGCGCACCGAACACCCAAACGTCTCTATGACTTTGCACACAATGCCGCAGATAATGGTATTCAAGTAATTATCGCTGGTGCTGGTGGCGCTGCACATTTGCCCGGTATGGCTGCAGCTATGACAGAACTACCAGTTATTGCTGTCCCTGTGATGAGTAAAGCGCTTTCTGGAATGGATAGCTTATTATCCATTGCACAAATGCCGAAAGGTGTTGCCGTTTGTACACAAGCAATTGGCGAACCTGGGGCATTTAATGCGGGTTTGATGGCAGCACAAATTCTTGCCCTCAGTGACAAGGATTTAAAAACTCGACTTATTGAGTGGAGAAAGTCACAGACAGAATCAGTTCCAATGGAGGTTATGTAAATGCATGTTGCCATAATTGGTGGTGGGCAATTAGCTCGAATGATGGCGCAAGCAGGTCAAGACTTAGGTATGACTTTCAGTTTTTTAGCGGAAGAACAAGAAGATACATCGCCTGTTACAGGATTAGGTAACGTCGTCGTTCGAACAAAAAATGTATTAACGAGCAATTTGTTTGATTTGTTAGGAAAACCTCAATACCTGACTGTTGAAAGAGAATCTGTTGATGCGGATTTATTAGAAGAGTTTAGTGAGTTTTGTATGGTTGCTCCTAGCGCGAAAGCAATAAAAGTTTTGCAAAACCGTTCGCGTGAAAAACACTTTATCGAGAGTTTGGCTATCCCAACAGCAGAATTTCGCGTGTCCACTTCTACAAATGAAGTTTCCGAAGCCGTTAAACAACTCGGTTATCCTTTACTCGTAAAAGCTGCTGAAAATGGTTACGATGGAAAAGCTCAGTGGCGCTTGAAATCTGTCGAAGATCTTAATGACTTTTTAGCAGAATATGAAAACCAAGAAGTTATCGTCGAAAGATTACTGAATTTCGATGTAGAGGTATCTATAATCGGTGCAAGAACGAAATCAGGAAATTTATGTAGTTATAATCTAACAGAAAATACCCATCAAAAAGGTATATTGTTACATTCAAAAACACCGGTTCACCCTAGCTATGCTTCTTTTGAAAATCTAGCAAAATCTTACTTAGAAAAACTCATGGAAGAATTAGATTACGTTGGGGTGATGTCTGTCGAATGCTTTGTTGTGGGAGAACAGCTTTTGATCAATGAAATTGCTCCACGTGTTCATAATAGCGGGCATTGGACAATGACAGGCAGCAATACTAGTCAATTTACCAATCATTTGTTAGCAATAAGTGAACAGCGTTTAGGTAACTCTGAACTAAAAGAGCCGACCTATATGCTGAATTTGCTGGGTAAAAACGTCGATGAAAAACATCTTATAAAAGAAGTTACAGAGTATTACTGGTATAACAAAAAAATTATGCCTAATCGTAAAGTAGGTCACGTTAATCTTCATTATCCTGATAAAGAGCAGCTGGACAACTTGTTATTCAACTTGATGTCTGAGGTTTACAAGTAATTTTATTTAAATTTGCCTCAAGGTGTTTTTGAGACTCAAACTCTACCTAGTTTCAATTCACTTGGTTTTGCTGTGAGTAAACTAGACTTTTCTTGATTTATCACATTTATTGCAGGTTGAATATGCCATTTCTGAGCTTGCGAGTATCGCTAAAAAATGGCAAAAACCCCCAAAGGAATTGTAAAACTATTTGCAGAAAATCATTTAGATTCTTCTGAAACTATGACGGATTAATCTCTTGTAAAACGGCATCAACAGTTTCGATAATTTGCATCCTAATCCATTGATGTGCAGGATCTTTGTGATCCCTTTTGTGCCACACAAGATACATATTAATACTGGGAGCTTCAAAAGGCAGTTGTGCTGTATCTAATTCTTCAAAACCACAGTTCTTAATCGAGCTAGCTGCTGCTGTAATCATAGGACCACCTAAAATGAAAGGCTTAACAGCATCAAAAGTTGGTACTGAAATCACGGGTAGTTGCAAATGTTTCAATTGTTCTTTAGGTAATGAACATAAAGATGTTTTCATTCCATTGAATAACACCTCAACAAATTGCGCCTTTCGAAACTCTTCTAATGTCAGAGGGGCTTTTCGATAGCGGCTATCATAAAAAATGATAATTTTATCATCAAATAATTTAATCTGGAAAATATCAGGCCCTTCAGGCGGGAAAGGTGTAATCATTAGGTCACATTCTCTTCTTCTCAACATTTCCGTGTTAGGAATACCCGAAGGAATGAAAGAAACTCTAGATTGTATATTGGAGGCTTGCCAGGCACGACATAAACGAGGAAATATCAAGTTACGTTGAAAGTCATTTGCCGCGACAGTGAGCTCGATTAAAGATTTTTGAGGATCAAAACTCCGCTTATGCATTAAAAATTTGAGGTTTTCTAATATTTGCTCAGCGGGTTTTTTTAATTCAATAGCACGCTCGGTTGCTTTTATGCCTCTACCAGAACGTACAAAAAGTGGATCGTCGAATACTGCACGCAGTTTTTCAAGAGAGTGGCTAACAGCTGATTGTGAGATGCCTAAGCGCTCGGCTGCCTTAGAAACCGATTCTTCTTCAAGTACTGTCAAAAAAGTACGTATACTGTTACCATCTAATGCTAAATAATCTGTTTTGTTCATAAATATAATGAATAACTCTATGTTTACGAAGCGAACGACATCCGTTAGATTAGCCTGGATGTTCGCTAAGACTTTACAAGTTGGAGAAAATTTATGTTTAATAATAAACCCTTTTTTATTGTTATTAGTACAATTTTAAGTATTCTCACCATGACTACTTACGCAGAAACGAAACAATCTTCTACTTTAGAGATTGCCAAGACATTTCTTTCTGCAGCAGGTTCAGGGGATGGAGAAACTTTAAATAAGATTATGGCTGATGATTTCGTCTGGTATAACGAAGGAGATTCGAAGTTACCTTGGATCGGTCAGTGGAAAACAAAAGAGGTCGTATTTGAAAAGTTTATGCCTAAATTTGGCGCAGGTTTAAAAGTGACCAGTTGGACTACAGATTTTTCTTTTGAAAATGGTCAATATGCGGTATTTATGGGTACTATGAGCGCTATAGCAACAAATACAGGTGTTGATACTGGCAAATTTAGTTGGGCGGTTCGCGTTCATGTGGTGGACGGAAAAGTTAAAAGTTGGCATTGGTTCGAAGATAGCTTTGCTGTATCAAAGGCTTTCCATGCAAAGAAGAAAAACTAGTTCTTTATCGCCGATTAACATAAATAATAACCAGAAAGTTATTTGAGGATAATATGATATTCGCGAAAATTGCATCCGCTGTTTATGTGTTATGGGGCATATTGCATGTCTATGCGGCATGGAATGTTTATTTAATGGGACAAAATATGGAACCTGGCATGGTGCAAGGGCGAATATTTCAAGATGCCTGGAATTTACTGTTTTTTGCCTTGTTTGGTATAGTCGTAGCGATTGTATACAACTGGAAAAATAATAAAACAGGGTATTGGTTGAATGCAATTGTGGTGAGTATGGGAGATATTGGCTTTATACTTACCATACTTTTACCCGGTTATCTTCCTCTTATACCAGAAGACGACGTCGCCGGTTACGATTTTCCCGTCAGATCTAACCCTGGTAATCGGCTTCGT
>JBCCZV010000094.1:0-14679 GCA_039187085.1 Pseudomonadota bacterium | reverse complement strand
ATTTTTTTAACTTTTATTTTTTCTTTTAATACTTTTGCCTATGAATTTAATCGTTTCCTGGGAACGCCTGACTATAGTGCTCTCAATCATCGATTGTGTGCCGCAGCTAATAATCCTGATGAGGTAGAAGAAAAGTGGTTCATTGACTGTGATTTTGATGGCAAGCTTTTTGCCCAAGAAACACCTGAACCAAAAAATCAAATTGAAGTCATGGCTTTTAATATGGAGCGCGGATATGAATTAGATTCACAAATAGAAGCGTTTTTATCGGGTCAATTGCCAATGCCTGATGTCTTGTTATTGAGTGAAGCTGATCGTGGTTGTTCACGGTCTAATTATCGCAATACTGCTGAAGAAATTGCTCAGTCTTTAAAAATGAATTTTGTTTTATTCCGACACACGGCCCATGGTAATGATGTTTATATTCCTGCACCTAAACGATTTCAAGGGATAGCAGAAGCTCGTTTAGGAACTCGTGCTGATATGATTGCTGATATTAAAATTGGTGAAAATTATGTACGTGTAGCTTCTGTGCATTATGATGATGGTATTGATGAAAAATTTTCACAAACAGAGCAAGCGAAAGAAACCATTGCGTTTTTAAAGGATTCACCTATTCCTGTCATCGTGGGTGGGGATATGAATTCACACTATTATTTTTTAAATTTACGTTATTCATTATTTGATAGTACAACTCGGGCTTTTAGGCGTTCAGGTTGGTATGATGCCCATGAGTTGCTTGGTTTTAATGCACGTGATAGAAAAACTATTAATAATAAAATTATTGGTATCGCTATTGATGCTGTCGTAGATGTCATTTTTTCTAATAAAAATTGGGTCGTTTCGGCACAAGTGTGCTCTGACATGATTTGTTAAATAATGTCTGATCATAGGCCTGTGTCTGCAGTATATGATTTCTCAAGGTTAAATTAGAAAATTTTACGTTAGAAAAACATTGAATATCCTGCTCTAGAGCTGTAAGTCGATAAATTTCAATCCGCTTTTTCGAAGCTTGATTGTAATAAAACAGCTCCAGGGCCCTTTGTTGCTAATTGATCATTAGCGTTGTATATCGGACAGCTTTTTAAGGATAAGCATCCGCATCCGATACATCCGTTTAAAGAGTCGCGTAATTTTTCTAAACAAGCAATGCGTCGATTCAAGCTTTCCTGCCAATGGCGAGATAACTTCTCCCAATCTTTTTTTGTCGGTGTTCGCTTATCTGGTAAGGTGGATAAAGCCTGTTTGATCTCTTCAAGGCTGATACCCAATTTCTGAGCAGCTTTAATGACCGCAATACGTCTTAACACATCTTGTTGATAACGACGTTGATTACCTGAATTACGCCAGCTACGAATAAGTTCCTTTTTTTCATAAAAATGCAATGTAGAAACAGCGACACCGCTACGTTCTGCTACGTAGCCAATCGTTAAATTTGTTGGTTTCATTGTTAAAACTCCAAAATAATCAAGAATAATTAAAAAAAACTTTACCTCAAGTTAACTTGAGGTTTTATGCTGAATTGGTTTTCAATTCAACAGGACGAGGCTATGGAATCAAAATCAAATCCTTCTCATCATCAATCATGTTCGAATTTTTTAAGTGTTTGGATAACAATGTTTAACGCTTTGATGCGTAATAAGTAGTTGATTTTAATATCGTAAGAGGACATAGATATGTTACATTTAGAGCATTTAAATTTAGTTGTAAAAGACATTCCTAGGGCATTAGCATTTTATCAAGCAGCATTCCCTCATTGGGTCATTAGAGGGCAAGGCGATACCCGTTGGTATGGAAAAACACGGCATTGGCTACATTTGGGTGATGATTACCAGTATTTAACTTTTAATGATCAAGGGGAGGGTGAAAACCGAGACTTAAAAAGCCATACTTTGGGTTTGGCGCACTTTGCTTTTGTGACTACTGATTTGCGAGGCATAGTAGAGCGTTTGGCTAAAGCAGGTTTTGCCGATACGGCAGGCAAATGGTCATTACATTCGAGAACGCATGATGAAAAACGTTTAAATACGTATTACTTTGATCCTGATGGTTATGAGATTGAGTTTGTACAATATCTTAGTGATGTACCGGCAGAAAGAAATCGTTATAGTGAGTCATACTAGAGTTGTGAAGTATTAAACAAGATACAGGGAAATAATAATGTATTTGATAATTTCTAAAAAGATTTTTTTTGTGGTTTTTTTAACGATTATTTTTAACGTTGATGCATTAGAACGACCAGAAATGATATTGTGGAAAGAAGACTTGAGTTTTTATCATGAGCAACTCGAAAGTCAACATCTTAATTTATATCATTCAATAAAGGCTAAATCTTTTGCGCAATCACTCAGAAACATTGAAAATCAATTGCCTGACTTAACTCGTACACAAGTCATTATTGAGTTGATGCGCCTAACACGCAAGGTTAAAGATGGCCATACAACGATTCCACTCTGGGAACAAAATTTTCATTTCTACCCCTTTGAACTCTTTAATTTTGATGGAGAACTTCGCGTTATAAGCAGCACTCCAGCGTTAAAAAACATATTAGGCGCTAAATTAATAGCGATTGATGATAAAGATATTGATAGTGTTTTACAAAAAGTGTCTGAAATCGCTGCTTTTGTTGATAATCACTATTCTGAAATAGACAGAGCTGCACAATATTTACGGGTGGCTGAGTTACTCCATGGTTTAGGCGTAACACAAAACAATAGAGTATCGACTTTTACATTCAGTGTTGAATCTGGCTCGACTAACCAGAAAAATACAATGAATACGTTGACTATAGAAATACAAGCGCTAGCTTATTCTCAACGCTGGAGCGCTTTAACTGAATCTTTAAAAGATCATTCACCTGTAAATAGACCTCCGCAATCGCTTTTTTTAAGCCATACGGAAACTCTCTGGTACAACCTGTTAAAATCAAAAAATGTCATGTATATTCGATTTGATCAGTTTCCCAATGCCAGTCGTATGCAGAAGTTCTCCCAAGAAGTTTTGCAAGTTATTCAAGACAATGAGGTATCTCGATTAATCATTGATTTTAGAAATAATTATGGTGGAGATTTATATGTAGGTTTGATATTAGCACACCAATTGAATTTAGCGGACTCCATTCATTGGCATGATAGTGTCTATGTTATGATTGGAAGAAAAACATTTTCAGCAGCCATGAATAATGCAGCACTCTATCAAAAATTACTTAATGCTCGTCTAGTAGGAGAGCCTACAGGAGGAGCTCCTACGGGTTATCAAGATATGGGTCAGTTCAAGTTGCCAAATTCAGGTTTAGTGATAACGTATTCAAAACGTTTCTTTCGACTATCCGACGATAAGTCGTCGATGATAAAGCCTGATATCTTGATAGCACCGGATTGGCGCTTTACAAAAATGGGTAGAGATCATGTTCTAGAATGGGTGCTAGAAGATAAGGGACAAAAATAGAATAGCGCTTCAAAAGTTGATGTCTATACTCATTGATATAAAGTCATTGATGTATAGGCATAAGTATGCAAAAACAACGAATTCAAAAAAAAATCATTAAAAAACAATTGCTTGGTGTTTTTTTGATTGTTGTATTGGTTATTTTTATGCTAAGTTTATCTTGGTTGCCCATAACATCCAATCGAATCATTGAACATTCCTTACTAAAAAGTGAAGCTCCCTATACATTCATTTTTTTCGGATTTTCAACTTGCCACAGCGTATGTCCTATGACGCTTAACCGATTGTCAACAATGAGTGATAATGTGTTGAATCATGAGGTCAAAGTGATTTATATCGAAATAGTGAAGCATGGTAATAATGATGCTGCCAATCAGTATGCGCAATCCTTCCATAAAGAATTTTTAGGTATTGCTCCTGAAAAAAACCAACTTAAAGCATTGGAAAAAATTTTTGGTTTATCGATAAATTCTAATCCAGATAATCCAAGTCATCTCGGTAAATTATATTTACTAAAGAATAACAACGGTCAGAAAATTTTGTTTAAAACGTATAACGCATTAAAATTTTCAATAAATCGTTTGTTGCAAGATATCGAATCGAGGTTATAAATGATATCGCTAGAGTTTGTATCACCTGTTTTTTTGGATAAAAAAGCAACAAAAATGTCTTCGGCATTTTTTGAAGATTTCAAAGAAGCTGACAAAATTATTTTAATCACAATTATTACTTTCTCTCTGATTGCTGCAGGGCTGACTAGTCTGCAGAACGGTTATTATTTATTAGGAATGATAGGAGGAAGCCTTGTCTCCGTTTGTGCTATTGTAGCTTATGTATTTTTGAAAGGTTATTTAGTCTGCCGATTAGTGATGGCGACATCTCTTGTCACAATTATGGGGATCTATGTACAACAAGCGAATGGTATGGGCGAAGGACATTTTATTTTTTTTGTGGCTGTGACGATTCTTATACGTTACAAAGATATGTTGCCCCTAATGTGGGCTGGAGTTTTAACCATCATCCACCATGTAACCTTGACATATTGTCAAGCTTACGATGTGAGCTTGCTCGGGCAGCCCATTATGATTTTTAGTTGGGTCGGAACGAGTCAACTAGGTATTTTAGAACCACTTATTTATCACTTAGTTATTGCAACTATTGCTATTTTAGTCTCGGCTTACTATATCTATGGAAACATACAAAAATTTATTCAAGATACTACTGTTGCTATTGCTACTGAGTTAGCTTCTCAAGGTGATTTAAAGGCTAGAGCAGTTTGTAAAGTTTCTAGTCCTGTCAATGAATTTACTAATCAATTTATCTCGGAAGTTCAAAATCTCACAACAACCTGCGGTGAGTTATCTGATAACCTAAATAATCAATCGGACACTTTGGTTTCTTCAACTGGTTTACAGTTGCAAAAAGCAGAAGAACAGCAAGACATGTTAGCATCAGTCGCTAAATCTATTGAAGAAATGTCATCAACAACTTCAGATATTGCAAAAAATGCTGATGATACGGCTAGATTGGCAGAAACCACTTCAAGTAATTCAAAAACAGGGACGGATACCACACGAGAGTGTGAAGTTTCTCTAAATAAATTAACAACAGAAATTCAATCTGCATCGTTGCAAATTAATGACTTGAGCACACAAGGTCAACAAATCAGTGGCATTGTGAATACGATTAAAGGTATTGCCGAACAAACGAATTTATTGGCTCTTAATGCAGCTATTGAGGCGGCTCGAGCAGGGGAACAAGGTCGAGGATTTGCTGTTGTTGCTGATGAAGTTCGGGTTTTATCAAGACGAACGCATGAATCCACCGAAGAAATATCCACTATGATAACGAGTTTTAAAAGCACTATAGAAGATGCTGTGAAAGTTATGCAAGCTTGTACGAATCATGCGAAACTGAGCGTGGAAGATTTTAATGCTGTGAACACAGTCTTTTTTGACATTGCTAATTCAGTCAATCGTATTTCTGAGCTCACTGCACAAATTGCTACATCAGCTGAAGAACAAAGTTACGTAGCCAATGATGTCAATGAAAAAACCACTCTCATTCATAATACATCACAGGCTTTTACACAAGAATTCACCTCGACATTATCAGAAGCTGACGGATTAAAAAAGCAAGCAGCAAGTATTTCCGAATTAATTAGCAAATATCGTTAAAACACTTCCGATTTGATTTTGCTAAGTTTTGTATGCTGTTTCACATCTTTCGCACAGTATCTGTCGTGCGAGTACAGCAAATCGAGTATTTTTCCTCTAGAATGCAAGCCTATTTTTAAAAACTACGTACAATCGAATTGAATAATAATACCATTAGGGGGAATGATGTTTCGATCAATACATTGTTGGTGCAACTTAAAACACACTTTATGTCTATGGTTTTTTTTCTTGGTTTTTAGTAAATCTTACGCTGAAAACTTAAAAGTAAACTTATCCAAAAGACAACTAGAAACTGTAACACAAGATTATGATATCTCTCAGTTACATCAGCTGTTACTCAAAAAACAACTAACCTCTCAACAGCTCACGCAGTTTTATTTAGAGCGTATTGCGCAAATGAATCCTCAATTGAATGCGGTGATCAGCACAAATCCTCTGGCTATGGAGCAAGCAAAACAACTTGACCAAGAATTAGCCAATGGCCAGATTCGCGGTTTGCTGCACGGTATTCCGATTCTTGTTAAAGACAACATCGAAACCAAAGAGTTACCAACCACAGCAGGTTCATTAATTTTAAAAGATAATATGACGGAACGAGATGCCACGGTAATCGCAAATCTTCGAGCATCAGGGGCCATCATTCTTGGTAAAACCAATTTGAGTGAATGGGCCAATTTTCGTTCTCGTGATTCTTCATCGGGTTGGAGTGCCGTTGGTGGTCAAACCCATAACCCTCATGATATAACTCGCTCAAGTTGTGGTTCCAGTTCTGGTTCAGGAGCTGCTATCGCTGCAAATTTGGCTGTAGCAGCCATTGGCACCGAAACCAATGGGTCTATAACTTGCCCTGCATCCATCAATGGTATTGTTGGCGTTAAGCCTCGTTTGGGTTTAGTGAGTCGATTGGGTATTGTCCCTATTGCGGAAACACAAGATACCGCTGGGCCTATGACAAAGTTTGTGAAAGATTCGGCTATATTGTTAGCCTATATGCAATCTGATGATCCAAAAGATCAAACCTTTAAAACCACTTTGCAGCGTTCTCAATACAGGGTTGAGGCTTTATTAAAAAAGTTTAAAAAACCAGTAAATCTTTCAAAATTGCGACTAGGTGTACTGCAATCACCGGCTACATCCAATATGGCGGTTAACGAGTTATTGGGGAAATTTATTCAGCAATTAAAACAACAAAAAACATCCTTGGTAGAAAACTTACAAACTCATCCTTATGAGAGTTTTTATCAAGACAGTTATGATGTACTTTTAAGCGAATTTAAACCTTCATTAAATCAGTATTTCAAAATGTTACCTAATGCTTATAATCAGTTAACTTTAGAGAAAGTGATTGCATATAACCAAAAGAACGCAACAAAAGAAATGCCGTATTTTGGACAAGATATATTTATTGCTGCAGAAAAATCTTTAGGGATGAATCATACCGATTATCAATTGAAACTTAAAAAAATTAAGCAAGCCACGCAAGTTGATGGCCTTGATAAATTGATTCTTGAGCATGATATTGATGCACTGATTGCTGTGACGGTCGGCCCTGCTTGGAAAATCGATCACGTCTATGGTGACCGTTATCCTGGTGGTGTTTCAACTTACTCTGCAGTTTCAGGCTATAAGCATATCACCTTGCCATTAGGTAAAATAAAGGGTTTACCCGTTGGGTTGTCGATAATAGGGGGGAAGGAGACGCAAGATAGCTGGTTACTGGAAATTGCGATGAGTTTGGAAGCCTTTCTCTCTGCGTTACCTAAAGTGGAATAATTGATAAGTGAGGCACCTGCTCAAAGTTAACAAAATAAACCGGTGCTTCATTATGAATATTTCAGTTATTTACACCATAAAACCTAGAGGTTTTGCGTTGCTGGATAACGAATAAAAACGTTGTAAATTGGGAAGTATCATTGAAAGATCATTCGGTGATACACCAAACCATAAAGCAAGTTCAGCAAAAAAGACATCACTGGAAGTGGTAGGTACCAGGCGTCCTCGCCCAGTATCCAACGAGTTGCCCGAAGCCAGCGAAGGATATTGTCCGTAAAAACGCCCACCATTAACAGCACCGCCCATAACCAGTTGATTACCTCCCCAACCGTGATCAGAGCCTCGACCATTAGACGTTAAAGTACGCCCAAAATCCGAAATAGTAAATGTCGTCACTTGCTGTCCTAAACCTTGTTCGTTGATCGCTT
This sequence comes from Pseudomonadota bacterium, assembly GCA_039187085.1. GTDB lineage: Bacteria > Pseudomonadota > Gammaproteobacteria > Enterobacterales > JBCCZV01 > JBCCZV01. The sequence goes on along the minus strand of JBCCZV010000094.1, from coordinate 6,854 downwards.
GTTGAAATTCGCTTAAACCCTGGCTGAGTATGGTCAGCAATCTTTGTTGATTATTGAGTAATTCGTCATGATGATCCCAACCACCTAATACTACAAAAAAGGTTTGTCGATTAGCATTTAATACACTTCTAACGGCTATGGTATCAGCAATCATTTTTAAGCTTTGTGAAAATTCACTTGTAGAAAACCGCGTTGTTAAAGGTGAAGCTTGTTGTATTGCAGAATTAAAAATTTGATTGGTTTCAATATATTGTTTGGTTTTATTAGCGATAGCACGGCGAAAAACGTGTTGATAAGTTTGTGCTAATAACTGATCGATAGCTGATTTTTGTCCAGTAAAAATTTCATTTTCACCTGTATAACCTTCGATATTCTGAGCACCAAAACCGGGAGCGATACTGTATTCGCCAACTTGTGTGCCTGTTTGGAATATATTACTTTCACCAACAGAAATATTCATGGGTAGTGGTGTTTGCTGGGAAGATTGCAATAAATCAGCCATGCGTCCCGCCCAACCTGTGGCACTGCGTCGGTCGCTTAATGCTGTTTGCCATTGAGTAATTTGATCGGAATGACTGTATAAGCCCAAAGGAACTCTAGCTTGAGTAGCTTCTTCTGCACGGGTTAGGGGCTGTGAAAGCGTACCAACATTAGCCATCACTGCTAGCTGTTGCTGCTCAAACAAAGATTGCATCGCGGTCATTGCTGGGTGAAAGCCGTAGCTATTATTCACTTCACCTTGTGGTGAAATGGGTAGTAAAGCTTGCTGTGGTAATGCTAGATCTGAGCGAGTTGTTCGATAGTCATTGTAACTTCCACTCTCTAAAGGAACTACCATATTAAAACTATCATTACCGCCGGCTAGTAAAACACAAACCAATGCTTTGTAATCATTGCGTTGTGTATCTGCCGCTAATACTTGGCTAGAAAGTAATTGTAATGAACTAGAAAGTAGGGTGGTTGCGCCCATACTGGCACACTGATTTTTTAAAAAATGACGTCTTGAATATTGAGACTTTTTCATAAAATACTCCTAAATTCTGGCTAAAAAATCGGGGGAAGTCATTATTAAATAAATTGCAGCATTAAAACGAGTAGGCAAATCTTCAAGGCTCGTCAGGGTCGTTAAAATGATTTGTTGGCTGTTATTAGAGAGTTGTCCGTTGGCTAAAACAATATTGAGTCTATCAAGAAGTTTTTGTGGATCATCCATTAATGTTTGCCAGTTTTGCCGAGCAATAGTGATAGTGCCAGAGTTTCTGGGTTGATCAAAAATTTCTCCTTCAAATAACGTCCAAGCAATATGGTTGATATAAGTAATCAAAGTATTACTTGTACTTAGCTCGAACTCAGGTGCTACTAAGCCTTGAGTTGTTATTTCGCCAATAGGGCTATAATTTGGAGAAAAAAAGTTAAACACACTAGGGGCTGCTAATGCATGTTGTTTAGTGGTCTCTTGAACCATAAGCCCTGTTGCATAAAAAGTATTATCTGTGGAATCTAGACCCAGTCCTTTGAGCATTTGAACGTAACGCACTAAAGGCTGGCGTAACTTCCCAAAGTATTCAGGACTCGCGTTATTGAGTTGACGAGCTTCGGGGTCTAATAATATCGCTTTAATGACGGCTGCCATATCGCCTCTTATATTGTTGCCGTTATTATTAAATACGGTACTAATACGGGCAATGTATTCTGGAGTAGGATTAGACGTGATGAGACGTTGGATTAATAATCGACTGATAAATGGTCCTACATTGGGATGTCGAAATAAATTATCTAGGGCTCCTGTAATATCTTGCACAGCTGTTTGTCCTGCCGGCAAGATAACCCCATTCAACAATTGTTTTTCGCCAGTGTCATGCACACTATCATTCAAAATCATAGGAACTGAAAAATCCGGTAATAATTCATCTTCAGCATCCACTGCAAAATCAGGCTCTAACATTTCGGCTGTAATAAAGCCAGTAAATACTCGGGCGAAAGCCGTGATATCTGCATTATTGTAGGTTGGTATAGGATTACCTGCTGCATCGATTTTTTGGCTGCCATCATCATTGAGTTCATATAAACCGATGGTGAAAAGCTGCATGATTTCACGAGCATAATTTTCGTCTGGAAATGTACCTTTTGAAACATCGACTTGTTGATTGTTAAAGTGACTTAAATAGACACCCATTGCAGGGCTGAAAGTAATGTCGGTTAAAAGATCACGAAAATTGCCAAAAGCATTTTTCAGCAAAACGTCGTAATAAGTAGGTAATGCAGCTGGGTTTTCCCCCAGGATTCCTACGCGTTCTGAAACAACGAATATTTGTGATAAAGCGAATGCAACACGCTGCCGCAATATATCAGGTGCAGACAGTGTGTGATGCCACCAAACATAACGTCTCCACATGCCTGGGTTCTGTAAACTTTCTCCTTCAATTTCAATCTCAGTCGCTTCATCAAAGTCATCACCATAAGTTTGCAGAAATTGATTGACGTCAGGCATATGATATTGAGGAGCTAGTTGCATTTGTTCATCAATCCAAGTGGATAAACCCTTGTCAGCAATGGTTTTTATAAGATTGAAATCACCTCCAAATGTACTTTGTGAAACCAGTAAGGACGCATCCAATAATGAAGCTTGAGAAAGATTGTTAGTTTCTTCATTTGGAGATGTGTCTGTATCGATATTTGGGTTAGTAGGTGTAGTCTCCTCAGATGTCGAACTACAAGCCACAATGCTAAAAAATCCAATTAAGCCAATAAGATATAACAATCGTTGCATCGTATTTTTCTCCTTAGTTTTAAACAAAAAAATCAATGGGTTTGTGAAAAGGCTAAGTGAAAAGTCTAAAACACCGCGATTTACATCAAGCTTACTGCTAGATTACATCTTTGTAATCTTTAACTAGTCAGTGAATAACTGGATTATTATGTAAGGACATAAAGTGTTTTAATGCAACAAAGACATTGATGGAGAGAGAATGTGCGACTCTTATTAATTGAGGATGAGCATACGGTGGCCGACTATATAATCAAAGGGTTAAATGAGCAAGGACATCTTGTGGAATGGTGTGACAACGGCAAAGAAGGTCTTATTCGTGCAACAACAGAAACTTTTAACCTATTGATTATTGACAGAATGCTACCGCAGTTAGATGGCATCAAACTAGTGACAACGTTAAGAGCCACTGATAATGCAACACCGATTTTAATGCTAACTGCTTTAGGTGATGTCGAACAGCGCGTTGAAGGTTTACGGGCAGGAGCGGATGATTACTTAGTGAAACCGTTTGCTTTTTCAGAGTTGATGGCCAGAATCGAGGCGCTTAGTCGAAGAGCGCAAAAAACACCGACTTCAGAAAAACTGGTGGTTGCAGATTTAGAAATCGATACGCGTAAACGCCAAGTTTTTCGTCAAGGCAAAGCTGTGAAATTACATCAAAAAGAATACCAATTGTTAGAATATTTGGTTAGAAACGAAGGTCAGGTTGTAACACGAACTATGTTGTTGGAACAAGTTTGGGAATTCCATTTTGATCCACAAACCAATCTTGTTGATGTGCATGTTAGTCGGTTACGTGCAAAAATCGATAAAGATTTTACCTACCCATTAATACATACTGTCAGGGGCGCGGGTTACGTGTTAAAAAAGTATCAACAACATGAAAAGTAAACTTTCTAGTTCAACTTTTCGCTGGTTTATCTTTACCACGGCAATAATTTGGTTGATCATGGCTAGTCTTTTAATGTTAAGTCAACATCTCATTACCACGATCACTCGGGATTCTGCTAAAGAAAAAAACCATCATTTTTTTCAAGAAATCAGAGAGCATTGGCAATATGGAGAAAACTTTTTCTCAGAATATGAAGAACAAGAGAGGTTTTTAAAAGACCTCAATACCAATTGGAAGTCGGTTTTTTCCATGAAAAAATTTTTGATGCGTTATATTAAAAATATTGAAGTAGCCGAAAAACTATGGTCAAAACAGCTTTCAAAAGAGAGTTGGAAAGTGAACGAGGTATTCTTACAGGCTCGAAAATATTTACTCGGCGAAAACCAAAAAAATCCTCTTAATGAATTAGAAATAGCATTCAATGTTCGGAGTTTTTGGTACCGAACTTATCAACTTATGCAAAATGAAGTGCCTGAAAATTTACATCATTATCTTGAAGTGATCATTGAGGGGAGATTACAGAAACAAGTCGAGCATGAAAACGTTTTTTTATCTTATGAAGATATTAGCCAATGGCTTCAGAATCATTCCAGTTTTTTTGAAGGAGAGTTTTGTGTTGCTTTGTTATCAAAAGAGCAAGCAATTATCACCAATATGGATATTGATACCTATGAACATTTGCTTTTACATCAAGAACACTTTCTATGGCAAGGGACGCTTAAAGTTTCTGAAGAAGAACAAGAGGAAGAACAGATAACCTGTTATATCTCATCTTTTTCATTGGATGACGACAGTCAACTTTTTTTAGGCGTGCATTATGATGTTTGGTTTGAGGTGGAAAACCAATTATTATGGTTGAGTCGTTTGGGTTTAGCGGTGTCTTTGTTAATTGCTTTATTGGCAAGTTGGTTGATTCGTCGTCGTAGTCTTCAACGGTTGCAAGCTATTAATGATACTTGCTTGAAAATTCAGCAAGGTAATTTATCGATACGTATTCCAGAATTAGGTTCCAAAGACGAATTAGATACGCTAAGCATTAACATCAATCAAATGCTAGAGAAAATTGAAAGCTTAATGATGGGTGTTAAACAAGTAGCGGATAGTATTGCTCATGATTTAAGAACGCCTTTAACTCGATTAGTCAGTAAAATTGAAATGGTTCGCACACAATATCCTGATATGGATCAAAGCTTAGAAGAGATTTTTAAAGAAGCTGACCGTTTAATGACAATATTTAATGCTCTGTTGCGAATATCTCAAGTGGAATCTGGAACACAAAGGGAGTATTTTGCAAAACAATCACTGGTGGCTATCGTTAGTCCAGTTACTGAATTTTACGAACCCGCTTTCCAAGAAAAAAATATTCAATTACAGAAAAAGTTACCTAAAGAGTCGATAGAAATAGTAGGAGATAAAAACTTATTATCTCAACTCATGACTAATCTTTTAGATAATGCGTTAAAGTACACACCTGAAAATGGTAAAGTGTTGATAAAGTTGACGAAAAATCAAGAAGTAGCAACTTTGATTATTGAAGATAGTGGACCAGGTATTGCTGAATCAGAAATTAAGCAGGTTTTTCAGCGCTTTTATCGTGCAGAAAAACATCGCTCAACGGCAGGTAATGGTTTAGGTTTGGCTTTTGTAAAAGCTGTGATTGAATTGCATCAAGCCCATATACAGCTAAAAAATCGCTATAACTCAGTCGAATCTGACGAAAGAAATTTCTCGGGTTTAAAAATTATTCTGTCCTTTCGCTGTTATGAATAATACAATCTGTTGGCCGCCGCTCGGGAAACGTCTATTAGGATATTATTCACAGAACTCTTACAGAAAGCGCTTCTCATTCACTTAAACTCAACTCAAGTTGAGTGGTTATTGCGGTTGTTTTTGGCTAATAATACTCAGAGCCGCTGGGTGGCGTGTCACCTGATATTCTGGTAAATATTGTCGTATTTGTGGAAGTATCCAGTCATAATCCGCCACGATTAAAAATATCATTTTTTCTGGCACAAGATATTTCCTAGCAATAGACTTAATTTCTTGGGCATTTATCCTGCTAATAGTATTTTGATAAGTTTGTAGATAATTACTCGGTAATTCAAGAGCAAAATAATACGCCGCCCGAGCTGCGACTTCTTCCGGTGTTTCAAAATTAGAAGCTAAACGTCCTAACAAGAAATCCTGATTCAATTGGATTTCATTCTGAGGGATTTCTACATCGATGAGAGCTTGAAAATGTTGTTGAATACCCCGCAATGTCGCAGCAACTTTTTCATTAGCTGTGTTGGTACGTACATAAAAAGGTGCTTCCATCTTACGGTTGGTTTGAGCCGCTGAAATCGAGTAGGCGAGACCTCTTTGTTCTCTAATATCACGAAAGAGACGACTGTGCGCCCCGCCACCCAGTAGGGTGCTTGCAAAATGTAATGCAAACCAATCGGTGTTTAATTTTGCTACTGTTATCGCCCCGACATAAATATCTGCTTGAGCAGCACCTTGCCGATCAATAATATGAATAGTTTTTCCTTCATAGGCCTCCGTTTTTTTTTCAATAATTTTTACATCTTTTGTCGTATTTTTTGATGCCTTTAAAGATAGAGAGTTATGAGAAAAATATTGGGTAATCCATTGCATAACCTCTTTCTGTGAGAAAGGTTGCCATTGCCCTGCTAGTATCAATGCGGAGTTTTCCGGCTTAAAATGTTGCTGATAAAAGGATTCAATCTGCGGAAGTCTCGTTTTTTCTAATTCGCCAATAGTAGACTTAATTTGCCCATAAGGGTGACTTTTGGGATACAAAAGTTGATTAAAACCTTGATAAGCCAAAGAAGATCCTAAAGTATTCATTGCTTTGTACTCTAAGGTGAGTTGATTTTGCATGGCTTGCCAATTTTTTTGTCGCCAATCTGGATATTGAACATTGAGTGCCAATAAACGCAAAGTTTGCTCTAAATCCTGGGCAAGTACGCTGACACTTATTTCGGTACGTTCCAAGCTTGTAGAATAGGTTAAATCATTGCCGCTCATTGCGACAGTTTCCGCAAACTCTGGGTTAGGGAGCTTCTGGCTACCGTAGGTTAGCAGTTGTTTTGTCATGCGAACTAAAGCGTCACTGTTGGCCAAACCAGTTTTATTAACCCAGCGCACATGAGTAGTGAATTGCTGCGGTAACGGTATAAAAATTACGGT
>JBCCZV010000093.1:0-14695 GCA_039187085.1 Pseudomonadota bacterium | reverse complement strand
AATATACTACAAACGCGGGATTTAGTGACCCTGTTAAGTTGTATTGGGCGTAATGAAAAGTTAGGTTTGACTGGAAGGCCACCTCGACGTATTCGAACATTAGCGACATCTCAAGTCTATGTTTTAAACGGAGAGAATACAGTTTTTTTGCCAGCATTTTTACATCAAGATGGTTTTTATTTAGGATTAGATAACCGACTTCTTAGTTCACATATTTTAGCAGAATTTTCTTATATTAAGCGACATTGGTGCCAAGATGGCGTGCCTCTAGTAACTTTGTTGATTGATGAACCTATGTTAAAAGCTCAAGATTCCCATGTGCTTTTAACGTTGTTGCAAGAAATTAATCAACAAAAAACTCTTGAGGGTGATGTGGCTTTGGTAGGATTATCAGAAGCACTTGAGCAAGCTGGAAAAGAAATGATTAAAAACGTTCAGTCTTTTGATTCCCAAGCGTTACGTTTGACTGAAAACACATATCATCAAGGTTTAACATCTCATTTAACATCAGGAAAAGATCCAGAGTTTTCTAATCAGCGCTTTGCTTATGAGAGCTTAATAAAAAATTATTCTGCGCCAGCAACAAAAGGAAGTTTGATTGATGATTTAAAAATTGCTGAGACACCTTTGCAGCAACTATCTGTTTTGAAAAAAATGAAAGAAGTTTTTGGTTTAGAGCATGTTTTTTTCTTAACAAAAGAACAACAAGTATCTGTTCGAGTGTTAATTGAAGAGATTTATGCGCAAGCCAAAATACGCCATGACTGGTCTTTGATTCGTATGTCGAATGGCTTGTTAGATATTTTTCATCAAGGTTTGGAAGATGCATTATCAGAAATTTCGGCACGTCAAAAACGCTTGGTGGTGGGGCGCTCTTATAGTCAGTACGGCGTATTTGAAGAAACCTTAACCAGTTTACAAATCCATGAAAGAGTTAAACAACATTGTGGTGATGACCCAAAAGAGGTCTCGCTTAACGAAGAGTTTATGTTATTTATCGCTATATTGATGCGGGAAAATCGTAATTTATTTGATGGTATGATATCTATTCGTACGAGCTATCTCATTCATTTATGTACAGCACAATTGGCTAAAGAATCCAAGCTCACCTATGATATTGCTTTTGAAAAATTAGCTGCTTTCTCACCTTATGATATTCTGAAGTCCTTAAATGATGTTTTAGTCAATTACGATGATACGATCAATAACCTCCATCAGACGGAAGAATTACATTTCATAGGAGCTGTCTCTGATATCCATCCGATTGACTACCCAGAAAAAAGTAATTCAATCAATAAAGAGGAGCGAGATTGGTCTGAATGGCGTAAAAAAAACGGAATTATTACACGTGTTCCTGAAGAATTTTACAGTGATTTATGGCAACTTTTTCGGCATTGTCACGGCATTGTGATTGGTGATAAATTCGATGTTAATAATCGTATCGATTCTAATCTTATACAAGGCTCAATGACGGCTAGCGAGCAAACTTTTGAGCTACTCATTGAAGATAGGTTGAATCAAATTGCCAACCCTGAATATCGTCATTTGACCCTTGAAGTGCTGTTTGCACTCATTCGCTTCACGCGTGCCAATCCTGATGTAGCGTTCAAAGACTATCTAGTTACCGAAATTATTGTTTGTCATGCTGTGCGTTTGCATTGGCTTCGTCAATATCCTGCACAAGAACCCAATTATGAGCAATGTCGTGGACAGGCATGGGATAAGTTTTATGCATTAGCACCTCATGGTGTGGCTATTGAGCTGATTAATGCTTTGCATTCTCTGCTAGCATATGATGAACAAGCACACGTGCCTTTGTAAAAATTAAGTTGAGGTTTTGTATCGATGACGGCGCAATATACTGCATCATTACCACTAAATATGCATCTAGGTGCTACTGCGATTGAATCGGGTGTAAATTTTGTATTATTTTCATCCACTGCGACGGCTGTGGAGTTGGTTCTTTATCGTGCTGTTCACTCTAATCAGAAGCATTCATTAAGGGATATGGACGTCGAATGCATTGGTCAGTTCCCTTTAACAAGGAAAAGATATGGGCTTTGGGGTGTTTTTATACAAAATCTTGGTGATGAGCTTTACTATGGTTATCGTGTATTGGGTGAAGATCGCCTAGAACTCGGTCATGCGTTTGATGAGTCATTGGTGATGTTGGATCCTTATGCCAGACATATCATTAGAGTAAACCAGTCCAATTGTGGGTTCGGCGTGAAGCTTCTAGGACAAGTACGAAAAACGTGTTTTGATTGGGGAGACGATAAAACTCCGAGCATACCCTGGAAAAATACCACAATTTATGAAGTTCATGTGAAAGGTTTTTCTAAATTAAATGCTAGCGTCCCTGAAATATTACGTGGTACTTATTTAGGGTTGAGTCACCCAGAGTCCATTGAGCATTTTAAAAAACTTGGCATATCCTCTTTACAAATTATGCCTTGTATCGCATTTACAACGAGCGAGAAATTGCGGGCCCAAAAACTGGAAAACTATTGGGGCTATGATCCTATTGCTTTTTTTGCACCTTCCAGTCGATATGCAGTAGAAGATCCCGTCAAGGAATTTAAAACCATGGTCGCGCAATTGCACCAAGCTGGAATAGAAGTCATTCTTGATATGGTTTTAAACCATACTGGTGAAGGCGGTATGCATGAACAAACTTATAGCTTTAGAGGCATTGACAATACGACATATTATCAAACGACACAACAATTACCTAAAACCTACATTGATCATACATTGTGTGGCAACTCACTGAATATTGAACACCCCCAAGTGTTTAAATTGATTTTAGATAGCTTGCGTTATTGGGTCAGCGAAATGCACGTGGATGGGTTTAGATTGGTTTTAGCCCCGAAATTCAGCCAAGAGCACGGTGGTTTTTCCAGAGATAACAGTTTCTTTAAAACGATTTTTCAAGACCCCGTCTTATCTCAAGTTAAATGGATTGCTGAACCTTGGGATAAATCTCCCCAAGGTTATCAACTTGGACAATATCCAGCACAATGGAGTGAATGGAATGATCAATATCGTAATTGTGTGAGAGCTTTCTGGCGTGGTGATAAGGGGATGGCAGGCAGCCTAGCTAGTGCAATTAATGGTTCAGAGGATGTTTTCGGCTATTACAAAGAAAGAACCTCGGCCAGTATTAATTATATTACTTCTCATGATGGGTTTACTTTGCAAGACCTAGTGTCTTACGCAGAAAAACATAATCAAGCGAATGGTGAAAATAATAAAGATGGTATGACCGATAACTTAAGTTGTAATTATGGTATCGAAGGCCCTACTGCGGATGCAATGATAGAGCAAAATCGTGATAGGCATAAGCGTAGTATGTTAGCGACGCTGATGTTATCAAAAGGTACTCCCATGATTTTATCGGGTGATGAGTTTGCGAATTCACAAAGCGGTAATAACAATCCTTACTGCCAAGATAATGAGTTGACTTGGCTCGATTGGCTTCACATCAAACCACACCAAGAGCTCTTTGATTTTACATCACAACTTATTCAGTTACGTCAAGCTATAGCTCCTTTAAATACCGATGATTTTTATAGGAATGAAGCTAATATTTACGAGGCACTTTGGATAGACACCCGAGGTGAAAAATTCGTTGATTGGAATTTGCCAGAAGCGAAAGTTATAGGTTTAATTTGGTTACCGCAGCAAAAAGGTAAGACGATCTGGAGTTTATTTTTTAATGCTGATGAGAGAGACTGTTTTATTGACTTTAATCAGTTGTGCGGCGCTCAAAAAATCGAAATTGAAAAAGGTTTTTGGCAATTGGATTTAGATACCTTTCAACAAGCTGCTTTTTCCAAAAAGTCTCTCGAACACTATACTATTTCATCGCGTTCAGTTGTTGTTTTTTCATTTCATTTTCAATAACTATCATTGCACCGCAAGATGATTAGCTGCATTGATTAAAGTCAAAAGTATTAAAACAAAAAAATATAATGCATTAACCATATGTATTTATTAGCTTTTTTATTAGTAATTTTTGCAAATCAAAACTTTTGTCCTATTTTATAGCACATGCTCGCATGGCATATTCACTTATCCTACCTCTTTCGTAATCAAACTATGTAATAAAACTACAAAAGATGATTCTTGGGGCAATATTTGCTGATATTTTTTATATGGATGTAATTTTATTACAAAAAAGCTTGCAGACAATGTCTTTTTTTGGAAAAGTTAGACGACTTTCTGCAAGCGATAATTCGGAACTTGTTACAAGTATTGATGTGAAAAATTTTTGTGACAGTTTTTATAAATCTTGTCTTTCTCTCAATGGTTAAAGATACCCAAAATATCAAAATGAATACATTTAAAAGACTACTAACTTTTGCAATTATGCTGAGTGTTATCAGTTGTCAAACGACATCCACTGAAAAGGGTATTGTCAATTCTGAACAAGAAAAAAATCTACTAAGTGTTGGGGAATCCATTCAGCGCTCTAACGATTGGCAACAAGATATTATTTATTTTGTTGTATTAGACAGGTTTGCTGACGGTAAAGCATCTAATAATCAAAATGTCTCTCGAAAAAACCCTGGTGGTTTCCATGGTGGTGACTTTGTAGGTTTAATGAATCAGCTCGATTACCTGCAAAAATTAGGCATTACTACACTATGGATCACCCCCATCGTTCAACAAATCCGTCATGACATGTGGGCGAATGGTGCGAATGGAACAGGATGGGAAGCAGGTTTTGATCATGCCGCTTACCACGGTTATTGGGCAGAAGATTTCACGGCTATCGACCCACGCTTTGGAACGAAAGCAGAGTTTATCGATTTAGTGAAAGCAGCGCACAACCGTGGCATTAAAATTTTGTTAGACGTGGTCTATAACCATCCAGGTTATGGTTCACAATATGTAACAGAAGAAAAATGGCATTCTTGGATACGTAAGGAGGTCGTTGATTGCGAAGTGGATCCACTGGTATGCCAAGTAGGAGGGTTGCCCGATTTTAAAACAGAAAGAGGTGATGTAAGAGATTTTCTCATTGATGCTATGGTCAAACTTGCTAAAGAAACCGGTATTGATGGTTTTCGTCTTGATACAGTAAAGCATGTAGAACATGATTTTTGGCAACTACATCGAAAGCGACTTTCTAAAGAAGTAGGGGAGGATTTCTTTCTACTCGGTGAAGTGTGGGGTGGTTCAGCTGCAGTGCTAGATAGCTGGTTTGAAAATGATGAGATTGATGCCGGTTTTGATTTTACATTCCGAGGAAATTGTGAAGCCTTCGTTAATGGCAATGGCCGTTCTATAGCCTTTGCTAAATATTTAGAAAAACGCCATCGTGTTAGAGAGGGTTATTTTCTATCACATTACTTATCATCCCATGACGAGCCCATGATGTTACATAACTTGAAGCAGGACAAAAATAAATTTCGTCTTTGCGTCGCATTACAAATGACAACTTTGGGCATTCCTGTTATCTATTATGGTGAAGAAGTCGGAAGAAAAGGAGGAGACTTTCCTTTAAATCGTTCCGATATGCCCTGGGGAAGTGCAAATATTTTACCAGGAAAAGGTCAGCAACAAGATGTAGAATTATTGGCCTTTTATAAGCAGTGGATACAAATTAGGAAATCATACTCTGCATTGTCACAAGGGAAATTTCAATTATTAACGCATAATTCAAATCAGTTTGCTTTTGCTCGAACACTGCCCAGACTCGAAGACAGCGTTATTGTACTTGTCAATCGAGAGAGATCTCTTGCAACGCTAAACTTCCGTTTACCTGAAAAATGGCAAGGTCTGACTTTTCTAGACGTGAGAACGCAGGCAAAACATACAGCATCTACCGGTAACTTAATTACAGAAATACCTCCGCTATCTGTTGTGGTATTGAAGCCGGCCGAACGATTCATGAAAAAAGGTGGTTGATTTATGGCAAGTATCACATTTAAAGGAATTTCTAAATCTTACGAAGACGTCAATATTATCAAAAGTTTGGATTTGGATATTAAAGATGAAGAGTTTATGGTGCTTGTAGGACCATCTGGTTGTGGTAAATCAACGACTTTACGTATTATCGCAGGTTTGGAAGACATTACTTCTGGTGAACTTTTTATTGGTGATAAGTTGGTTAACAAACTTCATCCAAAAGATCGCGACGTTGCTATGGTTTTTCAAAGTTATGCGCTCTATCCGCATATGACTGTTAGAGAAAATATTATTTTTGGTTTGAAGATTAGGAAGTTTCCCAAAGAGCATATTGAAGAAATGGCTAATGAAGCTGCTGAAATTTTGGGTTTAACACATTTATTAGATAGAAAACCTAAAGCACTTTCCGGTGGGCAAAGACAGCGAGTGGCACTCGGCAGGGCTATAGTGAGGCATCCATCCGTATTTTTATTTGATGAACCTTTATCAAATTTAGATGCAGAGTTACGAGTTCAAATGCGAGCCGAGATTTCAAAACTTCAAAAACGCCTTAAAACTACAGCAATTTATGTTACCCACGATCAAGTTGAAGCCATGACGATGGGTGATCGTATAGCCGTCATGAAAAATGGTGTCTTAATGCAAGTGGGCACTCCTATGGAGCTATACACGAAGCCGGCTAATCTTTTTGTCGCATCTTTTATCGGTACACCAACCATGACCTTTATTCCCGTCACTATTAACAAAGATTCTCAAACATTGAAGAATGATGTTTTTAGTACGCCAATACCTGATGATATAAAGATGAATGTTTTGAGACACGCACAAAATCATTCAGATAAACTCATTATGGGAATACGGCCTGAAAATATGCGCCTTCATACTCAAACTTCGGAAACAAGCAATATGAACTTGTCGATTGAAGCTGTCGAAACCTTAGGTCATGAAGTCATTCTGCATGGTACAGTGGGAGATCATAAGGTTGTTGCTAAGTCAGCTTTAGAGCAAACACCAAAAATGGGTGAAACCATACCCATGGATTTAGATTTATCGGCTATACATTTATTTGATGCAAAAACAGAAGTGCGTATTAATAATTAAACCTTTATCACGCTATTCATATTATAAAATTTTTAGGGGGATTTATGCGAAGTCATTTAATCTTATTGTTTTCTACTATGTTATGTATTATTTCAATGTTTCCTTCTTTGGCCTCAGCAAAAGAGATAGTGGTTTGGCATAGCTATCGAAGTTTAGAAAAAGAAGCTTTTGACTCCCTAGTCGCTAAATATAATGAAGCTAATAAAAAAAATGGCATACGTGTAAAGTCCCTAGCGGTACCCTATGATGCTTACCCTGATAAAATTACGGCTGCCATTCCAAGAGGTAAAGGCCCTGATGTGTTTATTTTCGCGCAGGACCGTCTAGGTGGATGGGTTGAATCGGGAAATACCATTGAATCGATTGATTTTTATCTTGAAGATGATTTGAGGGCAAAATTCTTGCCAGGTTTATTGGATGCAATGACATACAACGAAACGGTTTATGGCTTACCTTTTAATTTTAAAAGTATTGTTCTTATCTACAACAAAGATAAAATCAAAACGCCGCCTACGACAGAGAAAGAACTTTTGATGTTAGCTAAACAGCATACTGACAGCAAAAGTGGTCGTTATGGTATGGCTTATACCTACAATGACTTTTTCTTTCATGCAATGTTGATGAATGCGTATGGTGGACAAGTTTTTGATAAACGTTCAACACCAGTGATTAACAGCAAAGAAAATTTAGTTTCTCTAGAACATCTCCAAAAATGGTTAGATGTTGAAAAAGTCTTACCTTCTGAGCCTTCTTCTGCCTTAATTACTTCCATGTTTAATGAAGGAAAAACCAGTATGATTTTTTCTGGGCCATGGACTTTAGCAGAATTAGATACAACAAAAGTCAATTATGATATTGCTGTTTTGCCTACTTTAAACAATGGACAACCATTAAAACCTTGGTTGACTATAGAAGGCGTTTATATTTCAGCAGGTTCTCAGGAAAAAGAAAAGGCTTTTGATTTTGCCCAATTCTTGGTAACAGAAGAATCTGCTATGGTAATGGCACAAAAAGGTAAGCAGTTACCTTCTATAAAATCTGTTTATGAATCAGGAGATTTTGCACAAAAATCATCCACTAAGATTTTTAGAAAGCAATTCGAAAATGCTATAGCTATGCCAAATTATCCTGAAATGACTTTGATGTGGTCACCTATGACAACGGCGATGAATAAAGTCGTTAAAAAATCTGCATCTCCCAAAGATGCTTTGAATGAAGCGCAAAATAAATTACAAGAAAACGTAAAAAAGCTTCATAAAGGGAAATAAATCAATGCATGAGAAGTTTTTTCCAAAGCAACTGGTTATAGGTTGGGTAGCGAGCACGCTGTTAGTCATTGGTATATTGTTCATTGTTTTAAATACCATTGAGAATACGATTCTCAATAAAACAAATTTATATACCAAATTTATGGATGCTAGAGTATTAAGTGCACGTATCGAAGCTCATATGGCCACAGACAATTGGGAAGATGGGTTGCAGGAAAGAGCTATCTCATGGCAGCAAGAAACTGGAAAAATTAATGGTGTTCGAATACTGAAATTATCGGGCGCTAAAGTCATTGTTTCGACATTAGAAAAAGATAAAGAACGAGGTGGTACTTACCGTTTAGAGCGAAAAAACGTGGAGCATAAGCGTTTATATGACCAAGCAAAATTAATTAAATCGAACTATCAAAGTAATCGTAATTCTGAAAATCTTTCCGAAGATAAAGAAATATTTTTCGATCAACAAAAAGCTTCTACATGGATTTATCTTCCTCTAGTAAATGATAAAAAATTTTATGGTGTTCTAGAAATTGATTTAATCAATAGTTCTGAGGCTTTGGCTTCTGATGGAGTGTTAAACACAAGTCGATTTTATGTACTTTTTGTTATTCTCTTGAGTGTTTTATTATTTCCTGTTTTCGTTTATTTTTATCAAAAAAAGATTCCATATGTTAGTCAACGATTTATTAATTTAAGTGTTGTTTTTACTTATCTTGGCTTGTCCATTGTCGTGTATTCATTTTTCAGTGATTACACTTCAAAACTCTATGTTGCACAATCTGATTTTCTCACAGTATTACATAATGAGCGTGCAGAAGAATTATCTTTTGTCAAGGAATCTTTATCGTCGGCTAGAAATTATATTGCTATCAATGAATATGGAAAATATTTATTTTCCTCATCAAGCATATATCCACAAATGCAAGCAATCGATGTTGGTAATATCAGCGAAAAATCCTTTTTTATAAATAGTTATATCGCAATTTTATTGGTTGGATTAGGCTGGGTTGTTTTTGTAACATGTGATTATGCTTCGCGGACCTGGCAAGCCCTTAAAGAGCATCGACAAGCTTATCTTTATACAGCACCAGCTATTATTGGTATGTTGTTGCTGGTTTTCTTTCCTTTTTTGTATGGATTGTCGTTAGCTTTCACCAATACAACTTTATTAAACGAATCAGCTCCCTATGCAGAGCGATGGATAGGTTTTGATAATTTCTATGCGATTCTGTTAGGTTTTGATTTATTTGAAACGACTAATGATGGTTATAATATTAACTACGATAACTTTTATTGGACGCTGTTTATCACCATTTGTTGGACATTGCTCAATGTCGCAATTGGTGTAACTGTGGGTTTGGCTTTAGCATTGGCATTGAATGCACCTGATTTACGTTTTAAAGCTATTTATCGTGTTATTCTTATTCTTCCTTGGGCAATACCCAATTATGTCACTTCCTTAGTATGGAAGGGCATGTTTCATCAGCAATTTGGCGTTATTAATCAAATTATTCAACTCTTTGGTTCTGAACCCATTGCTTGGTTTGATTCTGTTTTTTACGCATTCATAACGGGCATTGCCACAAATTCTTGGTTAAGTTTTCCGTTTATGATGGTTGTTATTCTCGGTGGCTTACAATCTATTCCTGCTGATATGTATGAAGCCGCTAAGGTAGAAGGTGCGAGTCGATGGCAACAATTTCGTTACATCACTCTACCATCACTTAAACCAACGTTAATTCCTGCCGTTATTATCTCTATCGTTTGGACCTTTAACATGTTTAATATCATTTTTCTGGTCTCTGGTGGAGAACCTGCAGGAGCCAATGATATTTTGATTACAAAAGCTTATCGAGAAGCTTTTGAAAAATATCAATATGGTTACGCATCAGCTTATTCTTTTGTCATTCTCGCCATTTTGTTGATGTACGGTATTATTCAAAACAAAGTGAGTAAAGCAACAGAGGCGAACACATGACATTATCTTCTAAAAAGATTTATTGGGGACGCCACTTATTTTTGATGACGTTTATTTTAACGATTGGTATTTACCCTATTTTGTGGGTATTTAGTTTAGCATTCTCAGGCTCGCAATCCTTATCCTTGGTAGACTTGCCACCTGATCCGAGTTTTTTTGAAAGATTACGCGCAATAGTGCCATGGCCGAGTCAATGGTCTTTATCTAATTTCAAAGAAATATTGGATAATGAACTCTTTTTAGGTTGGATTTTTAACTCTTTGCTTGTGGCAAGTATGACGACGATTATAGGCGTTTTTTTAGCCTGTACTTCTGCTTACGCGTTTTCTCGATTTAAATTCCCAGGACGTAAAAATGGCATGATGTTATTTTTGGTTTCTCAAATGTTTCCTGGAACGATGATGATGATTCCACTCTACATTATCATCGTAAAATGGCTAGGTTTAGGTAATTCCTACATAGGTTTGATGTTGGTTTATTCAACCACGGCGTTACCATTTTGTGTTTGGATGCTAAAAGGTTACTTCGACACTATTCCTGTAGAAATTGAAGAGTCAGCTATTATGGATGGTGCCTCACCAAGTACAATTTTCTTCAAAATAATTTTACCTTTGGCCAAGCCCGCCATTGCTGTAACAGCTTTATTTTCTTTTATGACCGGATGGAATGAATTTATTTTAGCGGCCATCTTTATGGAAGATGAAAATTTATATACAGCTCCGGCAGGATTACGTTTTTTTGTTGATGGTTTTTCTTCGAAGTGGGGATATTTTGCTGCAGGCTCAATTATTGTATCTCTACCCATTGTTATTTTGTTTATTTTCTTACAGAAGCAATTAGTTTCAGGTTTAACAGCAGGTAGTGTAAAAGGTTAGTTTGTTTCATATTAACTATTGATTAATGAAAGGGGTGTCAAAATGAATGTAAGCAAAAACTTATTCGTTTCAGTTGCAAGTATGTTGTTGAGTGTATCTATGAGTCATGCGGCAACTGTCGAATTTAAAGATCCCAAAGGGGATGACTTTGGGAATGGTACTTTGATTTATCCAACAGATGGTGTTTATAAATCAGGAACTTTTGATTTGCGAAAATTGCAAGTAAAAACCAGCGGTGACAAAGTAAAATTTACAACGAGTGTCGATAGAAATCTTGAAGACCCTTGGGGCATGGGGTCAGGCTTTTCATTGCAAATGATGTTTGTTTTTATCGATACGACACCTAATGCCGGTCACACTAAAGGTTTACCTGGATTAAATATTCAATTTGATGAAAAAGATGCTTGGGATAAAGTTGTTATTTTATCTCCTCAAAAAATATCTCGGGTTAAAGCAGAAATAAAAACGAAAGCAGCAGCTATGAGTAAAGATATTTTAGTCGCTGAAAAAACAAAAGGTAAAGGTAAAAAAATATCTGGCACCATAAGCCTTGCAGATTTGGGGGCTGGTGACCCAAGCAAATGGGGCTATCAAGTGGTTGTACAATCAAATGAAGGTTTTCCTGCTAAAACAGATTTGCTAACACGCCGTGTGAATGAATATGAAGGACAACACCGTTTTGGTGGTGGTATGGATACTGATTGTGATGCGCATGTCGTTGATATTTTAGCGGGTTCTGGTAACGGTGATAAAAACGAAATTGATGTGCAAAAAAGCATGTTGCAATACGAGTGTAAGGAAGAAGGAAAAGTAGGAAGTCTAGCCACATTGAAAATGGTTAGAAAGTAACACTATTTACAAAAAATAACGCTCTTTGTAAGGCTTCTATTCGTTCATTGTTATGAAGCCTCGTAGAGCATTTTCAAAAAAATAAATATATCAATCTACAGAAAGGAATCATCTTAATGTTGGTTCGTTTAGGAGTTTGGGGATTATTATGAAAATGAAAAAAAAATTACTAGCCGTGACTCTCGGTAGTTTATTCACTTCTACAGCTGTATTAGCTGAGCCGGGAGAAATCAATTTCTTTGGAAATGTTTATGCCAAGTTTTTAGATGGTGATCGCCATGGCCAAGATGGTCTTTACAATGAAGCTGAATTTGGTGGCGGTGATCAAGGACAAGGTATTGAATTCGAATTAATGTTTGAATCTCAAGTCACTAAAGCTGTTGAAGTCGGTGGTCGTTTAAAAGGTCGCTTTAATAAAAATTACTGGACAAACTTTGGTGGTTTTGGTGGTGGTTGTACGCTAGTCGATGATACCAATGTCTCCTGTACAGGTGAATCTGACCCGAGGGAAGCACAGTACTTAAAAGTACGTGGTGTTTTTGCACGAGTAACTCCAGGTTATGATTGGATTGACTCTATACATGTGGGTTCTCATGATTTGGGTCTGTGGGATGCTTTCACTATTGGTGGTGTTCGCTATATAGATAGAGATAATGCCAGTGCTTTAATTTTCCAAGGTAGTGCTGCTAATAAAGCATTTCGTTGGGATTTAGCCAGAGTTTCACTACCGAAATTGTGGGCAGGTCCTAGTTACAACACGGGTGACTTTCATGCTCAAGATTCTGCATGGGGACTTAATGTTGGTTATGAAGCCAGTGATGATCTCAATCTATCCGCTATTTTAGAGTTTGTTGATGATGAAGAAATTGACGCGGGTGATGATGATGCTAGAGATGGCATCGATACGACTAATAGAGTCAATAACTTTGTTAAAGGCTTAAAGCTGAGTTACAGTGGAATTGAAGGTGCAGATTTTACAGCAGCAGCTTACCACTCTGATTTTTCTATTAACAATGCTATAGAATGCGTTAACGTAGGTAATAATGGTGATTGTCGTTTTTCGCCGACATTAAAAGACGATGAAGATGACATCGCTTTTAAAATTAATGTGGATTTGTCTGACATACTTGCTGATGATTTAAGTATGAAATTTGAGTACTTTCATATCGGTGCATATTATCAATCTATTATGGCCGCAAGACGAGAATCTGATGTGTTACTTACAGAAGGTCGTGGTGGTTCATGGGGATGGTGGCGACCAGATTATAATGTGGGCAATGTCAGTGATTTAGGGAGAAATCAGTATTCAGTGGGTTACGGAGGCTGGAATGGAGGATCGCATCAAGTTGCAACCTTAAATGCAGATAATTCATTTACCGACTTTGATGAGAGCATGGCTGAGTCTGTGATTGGCTGGAAAGGCGCTACTTTTGTCACCGATTGGGCCTTGGACTCTTTAACATTGCACGGTGAATTGACATATATTGATTATGACACTAACTGGCAGGCTTGTGGCTTCAGTTCATCAGCTGATTGTATCACACCACGAGTTGAAGGTACGAATAGCTGGGGTTTAGGTGGAGCTTATCGTTCAGTGTACTCACCTTATCAAGAACGTGAAACATTAATCGCTGTTTTACAAGCTGATTATTTGCTAGAAGCAGGTATTGATATTGATTTGATGTTTAAATATAAGTATATGGATGATACGGATGACCGGGTTTTATCCGATGCGAATTTAGCCGATGCTTATCAGCAAACTACTGTTTTAAGTGCCAATCATGATGATCGCGAAGCCGAATATCATAGCTTTCAAATTGATGCGGGTTCTCAATTGACGGATGATTTTTACGCCAAATTCATT
This sequence comes from Pseudomonadota bacterium, assembly GCA_039187085.1. GTDB lineage: Bacteria > Pseudomonadota > Gammaproteobacteria > Enterobacterales > JBCCZV01 > JBCCZV01. The sequence continues at coordinate 844 of JBCCZV010000093.1, read as the reverse complement.
GTCGAAATGCAAACTGTAGATTTATATGACGGTACGGTTTCTGTGACACCTCCAGGTGCCGATTCTTGGGAAGGCGGAGCATGGATAGAGTATTTAACTGGTGATCATATTAAGTATCGTACCGGCGTACAATTGAGTTGGATTTTACCGGGAGTTGAATTTGGATTGTCTGCGGACTATCTCTGGGGCGATTACGATCCAGAGTTCTATGTAGGTAATGCAGATGGCACGATAAGTGAAGGTATTCCGGGAGCAGGTGACTCTACGGAGCTGCCATTCTATGGACAAGTAAATACTCAGGAAGTGGATATTAATCAATATCGAATGAAAGCTTTCATGAAAGTAACTTTCTAATAAAAGAAGATTGCATACTGTTATCTTCACATAAAAACTTCATAGCGTTTTTAAGGAAATGGACGTTATGAAGTTTTCTCATTCAAAAACCTAGTCATTCGATAACCAATAGATTAATCGGAACAGATCGATCATTGTTTTCTATTTTGCGAGGGTTGTAATGCGCACTTTAATTTTGTGTTTATTAAGTATTTTTTTCGTCAATAACGTTCATGCTTGGCAAATCCAAGATCCTAAAAATGATGATCGTGGTGTGGGAACAGTAGTTTATCCTACATCCAACATGTATAAAAAAGGCGAGTTGGATATTACCGAAGTGGGGCTAGAGACAGCTAATGATGGCTATTGGATGAATATAAAATTTGCTAAACCCATACAAGCTCCTAAGAAACAAGTTGATCCTATTTCCGGAGAGCCTCTCGATAATTTTTATCGACATAAGTTTTTTAATTTTTTAGTCGATATCTATATTAAATCGGATAAAGGTTTT
>JBCCZV010000092.1:0-14746 GCA_039187085.1 Pseudomonadota bacterium | reverse complement strand
GTTCTACGGGGAATGCTTCGCCACCACACAAAGCCGTAAATCCTTGAGCGCCTTGCCAACCCGCAGCCAGCGCGAGCTTCCAGGTCACCGGTGTGGCCTGCATCACGGTAATACCCGATGTCAGTGCCGCTCGCAGACGCTCACCATCCATGCCTAGCGTTTCATCCCCTAACACCACTTCGGCACCACACAGTAAAGGCAGATACCACTCCAACGCCGCAATATCAAAGGACAAGGACGTCACGGCCAGTAACCGATCCTCAGCACTCAGCGCTAACAACGCCTGCATACCCACGATAAAATTCACCAAATTGGCTCGCGTCACTGCCACCGCTTTCGGCCGCCCGGTCGAGCCTGAGGTATAAATCAGGTAAGCCAGATCCTCACCCGTGGCCGCGTGCAACGGCGCGTGCGTCTCTTGTGCCAGCAGCAACGATGCGTCACTCACATTTATCCTGGGTACCTGCAGATCCATCAGTAACTCGCTGTCCAATACCTCGCGATCCACAAGAATCAAACGCAAATCCGCATCGTCCAACATGTACTGAATGCGCTCCGCCGGATAGGCCGGATCTAAAGGAACGTAAGCCGCTCCCACTTTTTGAATCGCGAGCACACTCACCAGTAAATCCAAAGAACGCCCTAAACACACGCCAACACGATCACCCACACCGATCCCTTGTGCCTGCAAAACGTGACCAAGCTGATTAGAGCGCTCTGATAAGGCTCTGTAGCTTAAGCGAGAACCTCGAAAACTCACCGCCGTTCGGCTACCTTGCTTTTCTGACTCCGCAGCGATTAAAGACTCAATACCTTCATCCGGAATCGCTAAATTTGTGTCATTCCAACAAGCTAATTGTTCCTGAATCTGCTGCTCATTCGCCCCACGTAGGCGCGATAGCGGGCAATCCTGGTTAGATAACCTAACCTTACAAATGCCATCTAAAAGATTTTTATAGTATTCACTTAAGCGTTGAATGAAAGATTCACTCAGTAACGTTGGGTCGTACTCAAAAACACAATGAAAAGAAGATTGAGTCTCTTTTTCAGTACCTTGACGTTTTGCTTGCACCATCAATGATAAATCGAATTTGGCGGGCTGAGGATTGAACGCAATGTTCTTAAATTGCATGTCGCCCGTTTTAATTTCAGTATCCTGTAATTCAACCGAATCCTGTTGTAGATAATTAAACATGACTTGAAATAAAGGACTGACACCCATGTCACGATCTGTCACTAATTCATCCACTAACATCTCGAAAGGCACATCTTGATATTCTTGGGCTTCAACACTTCGTTGTTGGCATTGTGCAATTAATTCATTAACCGTTTGTTGGATATCAAAATCTGCTTTCATCACCAACGGATTAATAAAGCAACCCACCAAGGATTGTATTTGAGCATTATGTCGACTGGCTGTAGGCACGCCAACACGAATATCTTGTTGTCCTGAGAAATCATGCAATAATCGCTGAAACGTTGCTAGCAGTAAGACATAAGGTGTCACCTGGTTGTTTTCATCTGACACCCTGTTGAGTTGAGAAATCTGACGGTTCAGTTCATCATCGAGTTTGAAATGAAAACGACCGGCTGCTTCAGATCGTTGAGCGTTACGCAAACCATTAAAGGGTAACGCTAAGATAGGTTGATTAACGCCTAAATTTTCACGCCAATAATTCATTTGTTCTTGTAAACGATCTTCGACTAACCAATCACGTTGCCATTTTGCAAAGTCGGCATATTGTAAAGTTTGTGTAGGTAGTTCTGCGACCAAGGCTTGAGCATCAGCTTTTGACATTGCACACGCCAACCGATATAACACGGCAAAATCACGACTGATAATACCCATGGACCAAGCATCAACAGCAATATGATGAACAACCCACTGGAGAATAAGTTGCTGCTTAGAAAAATCAACCATTTGCACACGCAAGGGTTTATCTTGACTTAAATCAAACGGCTTGTTGGCTTGTTCAATCAACCAATGGCGTACATTTTCAGGAACCGTTAATTCAGTGATTGGATAACTGGCATCGGCAACTTGAGCTTGGTAACTTTCTATCGAAACCTGTTCAGCTTGCAAAATCTTTTGTTGAGGTTGCGAGTTGTCTTCACCTTCTTCTAGTTGATAACAGGTACGTAGAATTTCATGTCGGTATTGCAAAGCATTAATCGCCGCCTGTAAGGCAGGACGATTGACATCGCCTGTTAACAACATGGCGGAAGACATATTATAAGCGGTGCTTTCCGGTTCGATTTTATTGAGTAACCACATACGCTGTTGAGCAAATGACAAGGGTAAGTCAGCCGATCGATCGGCTTTTTTTATCGTTTTATCGCCTTGTTTTTTGATGGCTTCAGCGCGTTCTAATGATTGGATCAATTCCTTTTTGTATTGACGCATTTGCGCTTTTATATCATCCGTCAAAGCACCGGCAGGCGCCTGCACTCGCAACTTTCCATCAACCAACTGTAAACGTATATTTAATTTTTTTAGCGTCTCGGCTAACGTCAAAACACTCATAATTCAAATTCCTCAAATTCTTCTTCGGACTCACTATCGTCAGCCAATAACCCAGCAGTCATTTGCAGCTCAAGTTGTTCAGCAACATCGGCAACACTATTACGTTCGAACAAACTGCGTAAGGAAAGCTCCACAGCAAAGTGCTGACATATTTTGGCATGCAGTCGGATGGCTAATAAAGAATGTCCTCCCAATGCAAAGAAACTAGTAAAAATATCCACTCGCTCCAGTTTAAGAATATCGCACCAAAGTCCAACTAGCTCTTTTTCAATATCATTACGCGGCTCACTGATATTTTTTATTGTTGCGCCAAAATCAGGATCAGGTAACGCACGGCGATCAATCTTTCCACTGTTATTCAACGGCATTTTTTCCAATGCTATAAAGAGCGATGGCATCATATAAGCAGGCAATGTACGTTGAATATGCGCACGAATTTGCGACTCACTGTTTTCACGAGAAGGCGATGAGTAAAAAGCCACAATACTATTGTCACCTCGAGGATCGGATTTAATCACAACAGCCACTTGCGTGACATCAGAACACGCTTCAATGCAAGCTTCTATTTCACCTAATTCAATGCGATAACCCCGTATTTTTACTTGATGGTCGACTCGCCCTAAATATTCCAAAGCACCATCAGACCGCCAGCGAGCGAGATCACCTGTACGATATAAACGTTGTGGTTGATCGAGATTATCATCTTCGGGTTGCTGAGGGTGTGACAGTAAAAAGTTTTCTATAAACACTTCTTTTGTACGTTGCTCATCATTTAAATATCCGCGACCCACACCTGCTCCTGCGACGTAAAGTTCTCCGGGTACACCAACAGGTTGCAATTGTTGTTCTGGACTTATGACATAGAGCCGATTGTTATCGGTCGGGGTTCCAATAGGAATACTCGATAACTGCGTTTCTTCTAACGTGCGAATAGGCCAAAATGCAACATCATCAGCACATTCGGCTGGACCATAAGCATTGACCATTGGAATGTGTGGATAGCTCTGGAGCCAACTTTGGGCCAATGTTGGCGTCAAGGCTTCCCCAGTTGGCATTAACCATCGTAAACCTGTTAAAGGTCGTGCAAACTCAATAAAACTATGAATCAATCCAGGCACACTTTCTAAAATGGTCACTTTATCAGCTTCCATTGCATCGAGTAACGCCAAGGCATTGTGAGATATGTCATCAGGATAAATTTGAATCCGAGCACCGCAAATGAGTCCTGTTAAAAACTGCCACACAGAAATGTCAAAACATTGAGAGGCTGTTTGAGCAATAACATCTTTATCCGTTAAAGTGAGATGAGGTATTTTTGCATAGACATTGTTAAGCATACCAAGATGCTCAATCATCGCGCCTTTAGGTATACCGGTTGATCATGAAGTATAAATGACATAAGCAAGGTCGCTAGTCGCGTAAGTAAGATCCCATTCCATGCAATCAGTGACCGGTGTTTTTTGATAGTCAAAGACCCGACAACCTTGTATGTTAGTCGCAAGATTTTGATTATCACTCAAATCAATCGCTTTTTTGGCTAAGTTTTCATAAGCCGAACCACAAAGTAATAATTTAGCCTGACTCGAATGTAACACGGTGGCTAAACGTTGTTCCGGATGTGCGGGGTCTAATGGTAAGTAAGCTGCGCCCGAAAGTAGAATACCGACAATCATGACGTGAAGATTAAGATCACGTTTATCTAAAACAGCAACGACGTCATTAGCTCCCACTTCATTTTGTTTAAGTTCGGATGCAAGGCTCATCGCTAAACGCTTTAACTCAACAAACGTTAAACGTCTATCGCCACATGATGTCGCTATAGCATCTGGACTTTGTTGCACTTGTTCAAGAAATAATTCTGGCCAACATTTTTGACGTGGATAATCGGTATAGCTCTGATTCCAATCCACCAAAATTTGTCGTTGCTCTGCTTCAGAAATCATGTTGATGTCAGAAATTTTTGTAGCGGGTTTCACTTCCAGTGCTTTACCAATATTGATTAATAAGCGCTTAAAGTGGCTTAGCATTCGACTCACATCAGCATCAGCAAATTGACTACAGTCATAAGTAATTTGCAACCCAAGCGAACTTTTTGGGTATACAACAACCGTCAATGGATAATTGGTATGCGTACGGTTAGAACTATCCACTAATTCGAAACGACTTCCGGTTTTCTTCGCCTCTGCACGGTCAACAGGTGCATTTTCGTAAACAAATAAACTATCAAATAAAGCCACACCTGGAGCGACATCACTCCAATGCTGTATATCAGCTAGGGGAGCGAATTCAAATTCTCGAATACGATGATTCATCGTGAGAATTTGCTTTAAATAATCAATCAAGGTTTCAGAATTTTTAGTATTTATCCTAAGTGGCAAACTATTAATGAAAAGTCCAACAATCGTGTCAGCACCGTCCATTTCTGTTGGTCTACCGGCAACAGTAACACCAAATATAATGTCATTATCATTACTGTAACGGCTTAATACTAAACCCCAAGCGGCTTGGACCAACGTATTAAGAGTGGTTTCATTTTGTTGTGCTAATGCTTGCAACCATTGCGTTTCATCAACAGTAAGCCGGCTAACATGATCCTTAACCCCTTTTGTGCTTTGCTCAGATTCAATCGAGAATTTAGTCGGCGCTTCAAAACCCGTTAAGGTATCTCGCCAAAAATTTTCTGCACGTTCTCTATCTTGACCTTCAAGCCAACGAATATAATCCCGATAAGGACGCGGACTGGGAAGTGAAAGCAATTCATCCTCTTGAGCGGCTCGATAAAAACGTAGAAAATCATTCATCAGTAAAGAGAAACACCAGGCATCCATCAGAATATGATGAAAACTACGTACCAACTGGTAACATTCATCGCCTGTACGTATCAAAGTAATAGCTAGCTGTGTCGGAATCGATAAATCGAAACTTTCTTTGACACGTTCTTGCATCCAAACTTGAAGTTGAGAATCTTGTTCGGCTTCTGAAAGATCTCGCCAATCTAAAATCTCAACAGGACTTCGTCCTTCTTTGTAAACGACTTGCAATGAGTGATCGTGATAACGCCTAAATGCCGTACGTAACACCTCGTGGCGGGCAACCACTTGTTGCCAAGCTTTTGTAAAGTGTTCATGATCAAACTGTCCTTTGATTTGATAACGGTATTGCATAAAGTAAATACCCGTGCCCGGCTTTAAGAGCGTGTGCAACATAAGACCTTGCTGCATGGGAGTGATAGGATAGATATCTTGTAACTTTTCAACGCCGACATCCGCGACGATATCATCGAGCTGTTCTTGATTTAGCGACACTAAAGGGAAGTCAGAAGGCGTGTAACCTATGAAATTTTTACCACAGTGAACAACAATATTTTGTAAGGCGTCGTTAAAATCTTTCGCCAATCGCTCAACATCCAGATAATTTTGTTCAGCAATATGTCGCCAATTTATACGTAATTGCTCGTTAATAACAACAGCATTTATCGTCAGAAGGTGTGTGGCTCGACTTTCTGGATGACGTTGAATCATCGCTGAATTATAGGGCGATGCGGTAAATATTTCAGATTGTGCTTGTTGTTGCGTTTGTCCTAAATAATTAAATGTTATCGCCGGACTGGGCAAGGCAGCGAGCTTACCGTGATATCGCAAAGCACCGTAACTTGCTCCTTGAGAAGGTAATGCTCTTAACGCTTCTTTACATGATTTAATTTTTTGGCTTAGTTTTTCATCCAGACGTTTTTCTAAATGACCGGTTTGTTCCAAATGATGTGGTAACAACACTGGAAAGCGGCTGGTAAACCAACCAATGGTACGAGACAAATCAGCTTCATCACGATAATCCACATCATCGAGAGATTCTCTTCCATGACCTTCGAGCTCAACATATAAACCATCATCTTCACGTTGCTTTGCCAAAGCCATACCGAGCGCCGTCAGTAATAAATCATTAATCTGCGTTTGGTAAGCTTTCGGTGCTGCTTGAAGTAATGCTTGCGTCGTCTCTTTATCCAGTACCGAGCTATGATCACGTAAATCTTTCAATCGATAGTCATCAGAGGGTTGTTGTAGCACCTGACATGTTTTGAGTTTTTCAGTCGTCGCATTCCAATATGCTTCAGCTTTTTGTTGCCATGGTGTTACGGTTTCTTGCACCATTTGCTTCTGGGTTTGACTCCAACGTTGATAAGATTGTGTTTTTGGCGGGAGTGGTGATTTTTTACTACGAATAATCGCAGGCTGCATAAAATGTTCGTAAGCCGTTTGCAAATCTTCCATCAATACACGCCAAGAAACGCCATCAATCAATAAATGATGAGCAATGATAAGAAGCTGTTCTTGTGTTTGATTCTCATAACGAAAATGCACCACTTTAAATAATTGACCAGTCTCTTCATGAGCCGTCAATGATAGCCCAGCTAACCACTGATTAATGGCTTCGGGCATGCGAGCTTCATCAATATTTAAAACCGAGTGATAATAAGATTCACCGAGTTTGTCATTAACATCTAAAACACGCTGTGTAATACCTGCGTCAGAAACAATAAATTCACTACGTAATTGGTCATGATGATTGACTAATAAAGCGACAGCCGCTCGTAAAGCTTCAGAATTCAGCGGTTTTTTTACGCCGAATAACATGGATTGATTCCAATGAGCAGGATGAGGGTGTTTACTTTCAAAGAACCATTGTTGAATAGGTGCCAAGGTTACTTCACCCGTAACCAATACATCGGTAGCTACATTTTTATCAATGGGAATCAGCAGTTTTGCTAATTGCGCAATGGTTTGGTTTTCAAATAGCAATTTAGGTGTTAATTGATAACCGGAGCGTCTTACTAACGCAACGAGTTGCAAACTAAGAATCGAATCACCACCCAGACTAAAAAAGTTATCATCAATGCCAAACGCTTCTTGATTGAGAATTTTCTGCCAAGCTGACATTAAAACCTGTTCTTGCTTATTGGTTGGCAGACGCCGCTCTTGAGTGGGTTCGAGCTGTTGACCTAAATGGTTAAGCGCTTTTAAATCAACTTTTCCATTCACGGTTAGTGGAATGCTTTCTACAATATGGGTTTGTTGAGGCACCATATAGTCTGGTAGTTCACTGATTACTTTATTATTCAATGCTTCTAGCCAGATTTTAACTTCATCAGGCTTAGCGCTATCTAGCTGTGAATCATTAGGTACAACATAAGCAACTAACTGTGAAGAACGGAACCCTTCTTGCAATTGTACACAAGCGCTATCCACACAGGTTTGTCGTTCAAGACAGGCTTGGATATCAGCTAATTCTACACGGTAACCTCGTACTTTAACTTGGTTATCTACCCGGCCTAAAAATACCAGTTCTCCCGTGGGTAACATTTTCACCTTATCACCCGTTCGGTAAACACGCTCACCGACTTGTTCACTAAAAACATCATGAGTAAAACGTTCTTTGGTGAGTTGTTCGCGTTTAAGATAACCTCGGCCTACGGTAACACCGCCAATATGAAGCTCTCCAGCAATACCTTGTGGGCAGAGCTGGCCGGCACTATCGACGACATAAGCATGTACACCAGGTAGTGGGCGACCTAAAGGAATGATTTGAGATTCCAAATCCAATGGCGTGATTTCGTGAGTAAGGACACCCACAGTGGTTTCCGAAGGGCCATAATGATTGATAACACGTAGGTCAGGACGCCATTTTTTAAGGGTATTCAACAACTCCATATTGCAGGATTCACCACCCAGAATGAGCGTTGAACGTGGTAGAATATCCGTCGCATTTTCAGCAGCTAACAATCCTTTCAAATGACTCGGAACAATTTTTAAAACATCGACGGGATAATCACGTAATTGATTGGCAACTGCATCAGGGTCAAAGGCTCGTTCACTCGTGATCAGTTGCAAACATCCGCCAAAACAAAGAGCGCCAAAAAGACTGGTATTACCAAGATCAGCTGCGATTGTAGAAATATGCGCAAAACTTTTACCAAAAAGCTCCCACGAATTAACGACACCCTCAATGTAATGAATAATCTGCTTGTGCTCAATGACAACGCCTTTGGGCTCTCCTGTCGTGCCTGATGTATAAATGACATAAGCAGCATCTTGAGGCTCACCTATCTCTCCTAAGTTATCGCTGGATTGGTTCGCCCAATCATTAGCAGTATCAAGACAGAGAGTTTTGATATTCGCAAGCTCAGCTAGATCCTGTTGCCAAGTCGATTCACTTAATACCATAGTGGCACCACAGTCATTAAGCACTTGGGTTATACGCTTGCGTGGCCATCGTGTATCTAATGGTATATAAGCAGCACCTGCTTTTAATATAGCAAGCAAACCGATAATTAAATGCTCAGAACGTTCCATGTATAACGCCACTTTACTTTCTCTTGCAAACCCATGTTCACGAAGGTAATGAGCTAATTGGTTAGCTTGTGCATTCAACTGTGCAAAACTAAGCGTTATTTGTTCACATTGAACCGCTGTAGCATTCGGACGTTCTGAGGCTTGCGCTTCGATATAATGATGAATGCGCGTGTATTGGTTAGTGGGTAATTCGCTCGAACGACTCAAATGCACTTGTTGCTCTACACTTGTTTTATCCAGCAAGTTTAATTGTTTGAGTGTTTGTGTATCATCATCGCATATGGATCTTAATAGCGTACAATAATGTTCTAACATTGCTTCAATATCGTTCTGGTCGAACAAAGCGCAATCAAATTCAATCGCACAATTTAAATGACGATCCATGCCGATTGGAGCATCACGATCAATACCTTCAAAGACACGTAATGTCAGATCGTAACGTGCGCGATTAGAAGCTTTACCATAACCACTCATTTTTAACCCGGGAAGTTGTAAGCTCATATCACCACCCCCAGAGTTCATAACAAATAAAACTTGAAATAAAGGTGAATGAGACTGATTCCGTTCGGCTTTAATCAGTCGTTCAAAAGGAATATCTTGATGGTCAAAAGCATCGGTGGAAGTGCGATTAACTTGATCCAAATAGTCTGTGAAATTGAGATCTTCATCGACGTGGCTACGTAGCACTAACAGGTTCACCAAAAATCCCATCATCGATTCAATTTCAAGACGCGAGCGATTAGCAATAGAAGTACCGATACAAATATCTTTCTCGCCACTATAGCGACTCAACAGTAATTTAAACACCGCTAACATAACAATATAAACCGTCGCATTTTTACGCTTTGCTAAACGATAAATATCATTGGCTAATTGGATCGGCAAATTAAACTGACAAGTACGTCCTACATGGCGTTGTTTCCTATCAAAGTTTGTCTTTTGAATAGATAATGTTAAATTTTCCGGAACACCATCAAGCTGTTTTTCCCAGTAATCGAATTGACGTTGGTAATCTAAACTATTCGCCCACTGTTGCTGCCAAGTCGCATAATCCTGATATTGTATAGTTAAAACGGGTAAATCTTCGTCACTGGGTAAGCCTTTGTGTTCAGGGTTTTCAGTACACCATTGATAGAGTTGAGTTAATTCTCGACAAAGATTATCCAGAGATCGAACATCAAACACACAATGATGGATAGTAAAAAAGCCGACATGATGACTCTCAGAGATCTTAACCAATAAGAAACGAAATAATAAGTCTTTAGTTAAATCAAAAGGCTTCTCCGCTTGTTCTTTTGCCAAAGCGGTTAATGCTTCATCGACTTTATTCGTGTCAGCAATTTCATCTACCGATAAATGTTCTGTTAAGTCCGTAAGTTCCAAAGCAAAGGTTTCATAAGGTGCAATAAATTGTGTTGCATTATCATCTACTACATGTATACGGCTACGTAAGACATCATGCCGTTGTAAAATTTTATTCAAACACCCATTGAGCCATTGATGATTAAGTTCACCGTGAAATTGCAAACCATAAAACAAGTTAAAAAGAGTATTACCTGGATTTAATTGTTCAAGAAACCATAAGCGTTGTTGAGCAAAAGATAAAGGGGAGAAATTCTTAGCCATTGGAACAATCGGTAATTGCCAGATATCAATGCCCTGTTCTGCCAAGCGCCCCGATAATTCAACACGCTTTTCTTCTGGAAGCGCAGCTAATCTTTCAGCAAGTAACTGTCTTTTTTGTTGTTCATTAGAGATTGTATCGTTTTGTGTTTTGCTAATTTTTTGATTCATAATAATTATCAACGTTTTTTATTTTCTATCAAATTTTGCTCGGTGTATTCACCAAGCATTTTTGAAAACCCATAGTGTTCAAGTAAAAGATGATTTAAGGCTCGTATTCCGCTAAAAGATCATCGATAAGATCGAGAGCATCGTGATTCAGAGCACCATTATTATCATCCGCTTGACCTTCATCAATTAATAAAGCCACTCCTGCAATTGTTGGTGCGCGAAACAATTTAGCGAGTGGCAACTTGACATAAAAATGTTCCTGACAACGCGCAACTAATTTGGTTGCTAATAATGAATGTCCACCGAGTTCAAAAAAGTTTTCATTAACACCAATTTTTTCCAAAGCCAGCACTTCACACCAAATGTCACAAACAATTTTTTCGGTTTCACTGCGTGGTGCCAAATAATCGACATTCCTATGATGTAAAGTCGGTTGAGGTAAACGTCCACGATCAACTTTACCATTCGGTGTTAGTGGAAGCGTCGATAGTATTTCCGTCAATGAAGGCACCATATAAGCAGGAAGCCGAGATGTTAACCAGCTAACCATTTCTGAATGAAAATCTTGTTGATTAATGTCCGCTTTTGCATCATCCATTAAAACAACGTAAGCGACTAACAAAGGCTCTCCACTCCGTAACATGGGGTTTACAGCAACCTCTGTTACGTTTGGATGTTCAAGTAGCTTGCTTTCAATTTCTTCGAGTTCAATTCGGAAACCTCGTACCTTAACTTGTGTATCCGATCGGCCCAAGCATTCCAAAACACCATTAGCACGATAGCGAGCCAGATCACCGGTGTTATAAATTCTCCCGTATTCACTCTCTATAAATCGTTCCGTGGTCAGCGACGCTTGACCTCGATAGCCTTTTGCAACGCCTGCCCCGCCTATGTAGAGATTTCCTACAACGCCAACTGGGACTCTTTGCAAATGTTTATCAAGCACAAAGAGCTGAGTATTACCAATGGGGCGTCCAATGGGCACATTATTATCTAAGGTTTGAGATCGAACTTGCAATTTTCGTGCATCATTAATTTTACAAGCCGCTGACCATACTGTCGTTTCGGTAGGACCATACATGTTCCAAATGTCCAATGGAAAATTTCCAAGCATTTTGGCCAACTCAACAGGAAACGCTTCTCCTCCACACAGCACTTTAAAGTCGTATTGCGCTGAAGTATCTGGCTGCCAACCTGCTGCAAGCAAGACTTTCCAGGTGACCGGTGTCGCCTGCATAATTGTGATGCCTTGACGTAATGTCTGCTTTAAACCTTCTCCATCAAGTGAAAGAGTTTCGTCACCGATTACAACTTCGGCACCACAAACTAAGGGTAAAAATAATTCAAGTATGGAAATATCGAAAGATAAAGAGGTTACAGCCAACAAACGATCTTCTTCTTTAAACGATAAGAGCTGTTGCATCGCCTGAATAAAATTCGTTGCGTTACGTCGCGTCAACTCCACACCTTTCGGTTTACCCGTTGAACCCGAGGTATAAATCACATAGGCGAGGTCATCAGGTTGTGCTTCTGCGCTTCTCTCATTGAAAGCTTCTGTTTCCGTCAAAACCGTTGAATCAGTATCTTCTTTGAAAAAATCATCTACGTTTATCAAACTAACATCATGTGTTGATAAGATTTCACTCTTTGCCAGATTTTGATTAACTAAGATAAGCTCCAAACTCGCATCACTCATCATGTAAGTAATGCGTTCAGAGGGATAGTTTGGATCTAAAGGAACGTAAGCAGCCCCTGCTTTCCACACACCTAACACACTCGCTAACATAGCAAGCGATCGGCGCTGATAGATACCCACTAATTGTCCAGGTTTCACGCCTTTTATAACCAATTGCTTCGCAATACGATTAGCCAATGCGTTTAATTGACCATAGGTAAGGCTATGCTCACCAAAACTTGCCGCCAAGCGTGTACCGGAAGTTTTAACTTGTTGCTCAAATAATTCTTCAACTCCCAATTCAGGAATTGAGATTTGAGTATGATTCCATTGGTCAAATAGCGATTTTTCATTTTCTGCTAATAAATTAATTTCAGAAACACGATATGTTGGATTTTCAAAGTAGGCCTGAAGAATACATTGAAAATGCTGCCACATTTTCTTTAATGTTTTTTCTTCAAATAAATCCGTGTTATATGTAAAAATCCCTGAAATACCGCCCTTTGACTCTCTCAAGTTGAGATCTAAATCAAAACGGCTACGCGTCGTTGCTAATTCATCTTCTAATCCAAAAAAGGATAAACGTCCTTTGTCACTATTCAGACTTTGCACTTCTCCAACTCCACTCACCCCCCAAGTCAACATCGTTTGAAATAAGGGTGAATATGAAGCATCTCTAGGAACATTCAATGTATCGACTAAAGTTTCAAAAGGTGTATCTTGATTGGCTTGAGCTTCAACCATCGTAGTCTTTATTTGCGAAAGAAAATCAACTAGCGTGGGATCCGTATCAAAGCGACCACGAATAACTAATGTATTTGCAAAAAATCCAACAATAGATTGCGTATCAGGTAAATGACGATTAGCAACAGGGGTACCTATGCATATGTCTTGCTGACCACTATAGCGATGTAACAAAATTTGCCAACAAGCCATCAAAACCATATAAGGTGTTGCATTATGGGCAACAGCTAACTGTTGCAGTTTTAATGCTTGTTGCGTATCAATGCCCACGTTAAATGCTGCACCTTGGTAAGATTGACGAGGTGGTCGCGGACGGTCTGTTGGCAAATTCAACAGAGGAGGAACGTCTGCCAATTTATCCCGCCAGTAGGACAGTTGCTTCTGATATTGCTCCTGCCCTGTATGTTGCTGCCAATACGCATAATCGCTGTATTGTAAGTTCAAAGGAGGTAACGGTGTTGAATCTCCTGTTATCAACTGATTGTACAATTGAGCAAATTCACTAATGAGTAAACGTAAAGACCAGCCATCAGCGATTAAATGATGCAAATTAATTAATAACCAATAACGATTTTCTTCTAACTCGATCAAATTGACATTAAACAACCAATCTTGATCGATATGAAAAACCTGTGCTTTCGCCTGTGCTGCAATCGTTTGAGCACGTTTGATAGATTCGGCTTGCATCGCTTTTAAATCGTGATGTTGAACAATTGAGGTCTGCTCGTTAAGTTCGTGTAAAACTTGACGAGGCACACCTGATTCATTTACAAAATAAGAGCGCAGACTTTGGTGCCTTTCTACCAGCATTGAAAAGCATTTCTCCAAACACGCTTTATCAACATCACCTTGAATACCTATGCCTAACGCCATATTGTAAACGCTATTAGCCCCCTCAAACTGCTGCAAAAACCACAGACGTTGTTGCGATGAAGATAAAGGAATGACGCTATCGGCCGGTGCTTTTTGAATCACAGGCACTGCATTCTGCGGCTGCGCAGATTTTGCCGCGTGCTCGATGGCTTCAGCCATGGCGACCAGTGTTGGGTTTTCAAACACAAGCTTCGGCGTCAATTTGTAGCCGGCGCGTTTAGCACGGGCAATGACCTGTAGGCTCAAAATGGAATCACCGCCGAGCGCAAAGAAGTTGTCGTCGATACCGATGTTGTCGCGTTTTAAAACCGCCTGCCAGATAGCGGCCAGCGCGTTCTCCACGTCAGTTTGCGGCGCCCGGTAGCCACTTTCTGTGGTCTCGGTCGCCACCAACGCCTCCAATGCCTTCACATCGACTTTACCGTTGGGCGTCAACGGCAGTTGCGCCAGCGCATGAAAGTGTTGGGGCACCATATACGCTGGCACATGCTGCGCTACGTACGCGGTTAGGTCTTCGGTCCAGGCAGTCCTATCACTCACCGGTGTATCGACGACCACGTAAGCCACTAAGTGCTCCGACACCTCGCCCGCTTCTAATCGCACCACGGCATCACTCACACCCGGCGCTTGCCGCACACTCGCTTCAATATCCCCCAATTCCACCCGGTAACCACGTACCTTTACCTGCTCATCCACTCGGCCTAAAAAGGCAAGCTCACCACTCGCTAGCCACCGCACCCGGTCTCCCGTGCGATACAATCGGCCTGAGCCGCTTTTGCTGAAGCGGTC
>JBCCZV010000091.1:0-15019 GCA_039187085.1 Pseudomonadota bacterium | reverse complement strand
TTTTTTTTTAATATAACTTTTTTTTACTGCTCTTTAGCCTGATAAGAAGTTTTGCTTATTAATCTTTTCTTGACTATATTGAGTTTGACTAAAGAAATTTTTGTTTAATTTTAACGAGGATGTTATGTTTTGGTATCAGGTTATTGTGTCTTTGGCTATCGATAAGCCAGAACTTACTTTTCCTGCTGGGAGCAATATCACCAAAGCCATTACTATCGGCCAGGATTATTTAAGAGAACATGGAGGTCTTGAGAGTCACTTTGAAGTGATGACAATAGCTGAAACACCGAATGACATTTCCGAATGTGTTTATCGCAGTCGCTGCGACTTTCGGTTCCAAGCCCAATATCGCCTATCAAAATGTGAGCAATCATTAAGAATAAAACCATATACCTCCAAAGCTGTTGAGTTACCTGAGTTTCTCAAAAAACAGGCCTGCTGAAAAAAACCTTCCTAGCTTATCATTTGAGGTGCTATTCTGTTTTTCCTATCAACACTCAACGCTTCTTACAAAAATCATCATTCACCACGTGAAAATCTGCTCTTAAGTCGCTAAAATCAGCCCTTCTTGTTTAATAATCGGCAGAATTTAGAGACAACTACTGTGCTATCACGACTGAACCCACAACAACGCAAAGCCGTTGAAACTATTCATTGCCCATTACTTGTCCTCGCTGGTGCGGGTAGTGGGAAAACTTCGGTGATCACGCGAAAAATTGCCCACTTAATCGAAACCTGTGATTTTAAAGCCCATCAAATTTTGGCCGTAACTTTTACAAATAAAGCAGCTAGAGAAATGAAGGAGCGGGTCAACAAGTTACTCAGCAAAGATAAAACACGCGGTTTACGAGTTTCAACCTTCCATAATTTTGGCCTAAAGTTTTGTCAAGCAGAATTGAAGCTGTTGGATTTAAAACCAGGCTTTTCTATTTTTGATGATCAAGATGCCAGCACCTTATTGAAGGATATTACCAACAAAGACGTAGAAACCAATAAAGAAGAGTTGCGCACATTACAATCAAAAATTTCAGAATGGAAAAATGAATTAATACAACCTGAACAAGCTTTAACAACCGCTAAAGATGCAGAAGACGTTGCTGCTGCTAAATTGTACCAACATTACCAACGAGCACTGCATGCATATAATGCACTTGATTTTGATGATCTTATTATGCGTCCCACTCTATTGTTGCGCGATAATGATGAATGTCTTGTACGTTGGCAATCCAAAATCCATTACTTTTTGGTTGATGAATACCAAGACACCAACACGAGCCAATACGAGTTTATACGTTTACTGGTCGGCAAACGTGGTAAACTTACTGTCGTAGGCGATGATGATCAGTCTATTTATGCTTGGCGAGGTGCACGCCCAGAAAACCTTGAAGCACTTAATCAAGACTATCCACAACTTGAAGTCATAAAGCTAGAACAAAACTACCGGTCTGTAGGGCGAGTTCTTAAAGCAGCCAATACATTGATTGCAAATAACCCACATTTATTTGAAAAACGATTATGGTCTGAGAAACCTTTTGGTGAGCCTATCAGAGTGCTTTCAACCCGCAATGAAGAAGCAGAAGCTCAACGTATTGTTTCAGAAATTATTCAACACAAATTTAGTGGACATAGGGACTATCGTGACTTTGCTATTCTCTATCGAAGCAACCATCAATCTCGTTTGTTAGAGAAGTTTTTTGCTGAACACAATATCCCTTACAAGCTAAGCGGCGGTACATCATTTTTTTCACGCACAGAAATTAAAGACATTATGGCTTACATGCGGTTATTAAGTAACCCAGATGATGATTCAGCATTTTTGCGTATCGTGAATGTCCCAAGACGTAGTATTGGAACCGCGACGCTTGAAAAACTAGGACGCTATGCCACTCGTCGTAATATTTCATTATTTGCAGCGAGTTTTGAGCTTGGGCTTGAGCAAGAACTATCGGAAAGAGCTTTGGAAAACTTACAAGCTTTTACACGGCTCATAGTAGAAACTGCTGATAATATTCAGCGTGGTGATGCCACTCAGGTACTCGGCGACTTTCTTAATCAATTGGATTATCACGAGTGGCTTTATGAACAAAATACGAACCCTAAAGCAGCTGACTATAAGTACCAAAACGTTAAAGAATTAGAACGCTGGATTCATCAACGTTTAGAAGACGATATTTCTTTTAAAGAGGTTATAAGTGGTTTAGTATTACGCGACATTTTAGAACAGCAAGATAAAGATGAGCAAGTTAATGCTGTGCACTTACTCACTTTGCATGCGGCTAAAGGGTTGGAGTTTCCCCATGTTTATATCATTGGCATGGAAGAAGAAATTTTGCCACATAAAAACTCTATTGAGATAGACTCCATCGAAGAAGAAAGACGTTTGGCTTATGTAGGTATCACGCGAGCACAAATTTCTCTAACTTTTTCTGTGGTTGAAAAACGAGCGAGATACGGTGAGCTTGCCACTACCGAACCAAGTCGTTTCTTATACGAATTACCGGAAGGTGACTTAGAGTGGGAAAAACCCCGTGAAAAAATGTCAGACGATGAGAAGCAAGAAACCAGTCGCAGCAATATTCAAAACTTAAGGGCAATGCTATCTTCACCAGAGGATCACTCTGAGCGTGATTCCTAGCATTCTCAAGGTCTATTAGACAGATATGCTTTAGGAAGATGATAATGCGTGATAGTGATAATGCTCAAGGGTTGATGTTTGGCCTGGGCGCTTTTCTATGGTGGGGTTTAGCTCCCATCTACTTCAAACAGCTTGAAAACGAATCGGCTTGGACTATTTTATCTCATCGTGTCGTTTGGTCTTGTTTATTGCTATTGCTTGCTGCAAAAATTTTTCGTTCTTCTTTGCAGCTTAAAAGCCTTTTTACAAATAAAAAACTAGGTATTACTCTCGCTCTCAGCACATTTTTAATAGGCTTCAATTGGTTTCTCTTTACCTGGGCCGTTATAAATGAACGAATACTAGAAACCAGCCTTGGTTATTTCATCAACCCGTTAGTTAATGTGATTTTTGGTTTAGTTTTTTTCAATGATAAGTTAAGACCGCTACAGTGGATAGCTATTGTTATTGCCGCATTGGGTGTACTTTATCAGGTGATACTCGTGGGGTATTTACCTTGGATTGCATTGGGTTTGGCATTATCATTTGCTTGCTATGGTTTGGTACGCAAAAAAATTCCCGTTGATGCATTAAGTGGCCTAACTGTGGAATCTCTTCTGCTTCTGCCGTTCGCTTTGGTCTTTTTCATCGTCCAAACAGGGTGGCCTTCCACCACAAGCTTAGCTCATAATGATTTTAATCTTTGGTTACTTCTTGCTGGTCTTATCACAATAGTTCCACTATTTTTCTTCAATAAAGCAACAAAGCTATTATCTTTGCCTACCTTGGGTATTCTTCAATATATCGCTCCCTCGATTGCTTTTAGTATTGCTGTGTTTATCTACAATGAACCTCTAACTGAAGAAAAAATGTTAACTTTTATATTGATATGGGTAGGGATTTGCCTTTATAGCTTTGATACCTTGAAACAACGAAAAGCATAGTCTTCCTTTTTTCTAGATGTGAACTCTATCTGCTCATAACCTTTATAGACTTTTGACCAAACCCGGCCTTTGAGCAACACTATTTAAAAAGAGCTGTATCGTTTTACTAAGAATTAAGCTCAAGGGCAAGGCCGTTATGCACTAATCGTCTATAAAAGAGATGAGTTAATATTTTTTTCTGGTTTTAGTGCAAATTTCAATTGATTTTAATATACCAATGAAATAATTTGGCGGCATTTTTATAATAGAGGCATAAAGAGGTCAGTCAATGCTACTTATTCCTTCATTAGAACTTAACCACGGCCAGTGTGTTTACAGTCCCAAAAGCATACATCAAGATGACAATACGCTAACGCAGGAAGAGCCATCAATGGTGGCAAAAAAATTAATTGACGAGGGAGCTCAACGCTTGCATATCGTGGATATGGAGGCTTATATGACCGGTGAACCCGAGAATGTTGACGCTGTAAAGAAAGTTCGAGAGGCTTTTCCTGATGTTGAAATACAGGTCGCAGGTAATATCAAAAAGGAAGAGCATGTTTATGTATGGCTTGATGCAGGTGCAAATGACATTATTCTTAGTGCGCAGGCATCAAAAAAAGAATCGCTCGTACAAGACTTGTGTGTAGAGTTCCCTCGTCAAATTTTTGTGGCGATAGATCTGAAGAACAGTCAAGCTGAGGATCAAGCGCTTTACCAGCTCGTACTCAATCGTGCCATGGAATATGAGGAAGAAGGAGTGGCTGGTATTATTCTTACCCACGTACCGAATCATAGTAAAATAAGCCCGAGCAACCTATTTTTGGCGAACCGTTTGTCGCAAAATATCGAAATTCCGGTCATCATTAATGGCGGTATTTATCAACAATCAGACTTGGATGTGATAAAAAACATCGATGACAAAGCTTTACACGCTATCATAGTGGGTAAGGCGGCTCATGATAATTTATCCATTAAAGAAGCAACAAAACTGTTAAGTGCTTGATTTACAGGCGCAAAGACTTCTTTTCTGAAGCGGTATTAGTTCAAAATTCGTTGATAACTTGACGAAGATCATCGCCTCTCTCCAACGACAGTCTATCATTTAATTGACTGTCAACAGAGAGGAGAGCCCCTCATGTCTTCTATGAAAAAATATCAACCTTGGAGCTTGTTTGAACAATTACACCATGAGCTTGATGAACTTTATGGGCGTCGTGCTGAGAGCCGGTCCAGTCCATTTTTATCACAGTTTTCAACGATGTCCAAAAATACAGATTGGATGCCTGCCGTAGACTTGGAAGAACGCCCGAATGGCTATGTGCTGAAAGTTGAGATTCCTGGGATTGATCCCAAAGAAGTTGATATATCCGCACAAGGCGGAGTGCTGACCATCAAAGGTGAAAAAAAATACGATAGAGAGACGGATGAAAATGGCTTGAAGGTGATGGAACGCGCTTACGGCAGTTTCTTCCGACAATTTACTCTACCAGTCAATGCCAACGCAGATGACATATCAGCCAGTGCAGATATTGGCGTATTAACCATAGAAATCCCCAAATCACAAACCACCGAACCAAGAAAAATTCCTGTGTCCTAATCAATCGCTTTAGGATATAAAGTTTCTTATTAAGCGATTGATCAGATGTTTACAGCAATAAGATAATAGTATTTTACTGTAAACATCTTGCTCTTACTTAAATTCAGTTCAAGCTTCAGATAGATTATTTATGTTCTCTAATCATGATGAGCCTCTTTTCCAAGCTAACCAATATTTTTTAGAGATAGAAACACTTCATACTCGAGTTTCACCATTAAAAAAGTTTTACAACATATCTTTGAAAATGCTATCAAACATCATGATAAAAAGACAGGCAACATTACATTGGGTGTTGAAGAAGATGCCTTACGCTATCATATGTATATTGAAGACGATGGACCAGGTATCGAAAATAAATTTCATAAAAAAATTTTCGAGATTTTGCAAACCTTAAAATCACGTAAAAAAGCTAAAGGCTCAGGCATGGGTTTAGCGATTGCTGAAAAAATCATTCGCAACAATAATGGCCACATTATGGTGATTTCTGAGCCCTCAGAACGACGAGGAGCTCGTTTTGAATTTAGTTGGCCAAGGTTTTTCGACTGTGAAGATTGATTCAATAGAACTCAATAGCCTTTCATTGTTTGAGATTATCTAAGACATCTTGCATGCCTCGTCGCTCGATGACATAGTCGATACTTCTCATTAAAAGTTGGCTAGATAAATCATTTTTATTTAAGAAATCACAAACTTCAGCATTGAGAAATTCGCTATCTAAACCTTCTTCAGAATACCCGGATAATACGACTGTAGGCAAGTTAATACCTAACTCTCTAATGGTCTTAATAAAATCGCGCGCTGTATGCGATGCCAGCTTGTAATCAACAAGCCCAATATCATAGTTATTCTTAATAACAGCTTGAACAGCCTTATCTATTTCAGCGTAACTATCCACATGAAAATCTCGCTCATCGACTGCTTTCAAAAGCTTTTCTACATGTTTACGATCAACACTGTCATCATCAAGCAATAACACGCGGGTTTCTAATTCTTGTGCCGTTTGTCTCTGTCTTTTCTCGGAACGATTCAATAATGAATGACGTAATTGCTCCTGAGCCTGTTGAAGCGCACTCTCGACAAAACGCTGCCGTGAAATATTAGTAATCGTTATGAGCACACCACTTTGTAATTTATCATTTGCTTTTCGATAAGGTAATATACGAATTAATAGTGCGTGATCTTGATAACTGTTGACATCTTTTTCAATCGCTTGGCTAGTTGCGCTTACACTAGCAATATCAGCTAAAAAGTCATTGTAAATAAGCTCATGAGAAATATGATGAAAAGGACGCCCAACATCACCCATACGCAAGTTGATATAACGCGCTGCAGAGGGTGTGAACTTACGAATCGTTAGTTGATGGTCAAGAAAAACAATACCTATATCAGTAGCATTAATGACACTGTCTAAGTCATCATTAAGTTCTGTCAATTGGGCAATTTTTTCTTGGTATTCACTATTGACAGTGTAAAGCTCTTCATTAACTGACTGTAATTCTTCATTGGTACTTTGCAATTCTTCATTAGCAGACATTAATTCTTCGTTTGCCGATTGCAATTCTTCATTAGTCGTTTCCAACTCTTCAATGGTAACTTGTAGGTGCTCTTGTTTTTTTACTAATTCTTGTTCCAAATCACGAATACGCTGTCGTGATTGTTCATTAGCATTGAAAGTTATTTTTGAAGGAAGCTTTGATGATAAGTTATTGGCCTCTTGTTTCACAAACTGAACGATATAGTAACGCGGAGCACTCGTTAACTCACTGTCTTTAATATAAAAAATGGATAAGTCTATCGAAATTTGTGAACCATCAATTAATGTCACCAAAACATCTTTGTAAAAAACATCTTCTTCATTCTTCTCACATCGATACAAAGCCGTTGAAATAGCAACACCTAAATCATCGACAACCATATCTTTAATGTTATTGCTTATTTTGCCAGGACTAACCCCTTTCGTGTAAACGGAAACATCACCATAAACGTGCAAAGCTTCAAAGCTATCACTAATAACAATACAATCTGGCGCATACTCACTCACTAAACGTTCTAGCACTCCATCCAAATATCCTCGAGATGTAAAACGCATCGGTTTTAAAAACGATGTTGCAGGCATCATGCCCATACTACTTCTGCCTAATTGCGTAGAGTCTTTCAATGGCGCTGCATTGCCAATCGGTACACGCATATTGCTTACTTTAACAAAAATTCTTGAACGCTCATCAACTGTCTCAAAATGTGATTGCAGATCTCCTAACGATTCGGAAGTTCCTAAAAACAAATATCCTTCTTTTTGTAAAGCAAAATACAGTGAAGATAATACTTTCTTTTGAGCGGTCTGCTGGAAGTAAATCAAAACGTTACGACAACTAATCATATCTATATTTGAAAAAGGCGGATCCTCAATCAAGTTGTGCGCAGCAAAAATAACCATTTGTCGAAGTTTTTGTGTAACGATATAACCATCTTCTTTTCTTACAAAATACTTTTTAAGGCGATCTGGAGAAATCTCTAATTCGATATCCATTGAATACACGCCCGTACTAGCTTCTGCTATGGCTTCATCATCAACATCCGTTGCAAATATTTTTATTCCACAGTCCAACTGATTTTCTTCCACATATTCACTCAATAATATGGCTAGCGAATAAGCTTCTTCTCCCGAGGAACAACCGGCAATCCAAAGCCGTATACATTCGTTTTTAGCTAAGGCTTTATCAACAATCTTTGGTATTACATTCATTCGTAATCGATTGAATATTTCATCATCGCGAAAAAAACGTGTTACACCAATTAATAGCTCTTTACTTAATGTTTGTAGTTCACGTGGAGAATCAATCAATAAGCGAAGATAGGCATCCAAACTTGTGAGTTGATTAATACCTAAACGACGTTCAATACGCCTTGCAACAGTGGAAGCTTTATACTGAGAAAAGTTAATAGAAGATTGACGTTTCAGAAGCTGGAAGATTTCTGCTAAAGTGTCATCATTTTCACTAACCGTTGATTTAAGTGATGAATCCTTACCAGAAATAGAAGGATGAGTGATAAACTTTTCTAGATTCACACCCATTTCTCTAGGCGGTAACAATAAATCAGCCAGCCCAGTATTGTACGCACTGATTGGCATTCCATCGAACTTAGCAGAGCCCGGTTCTTGCACAATAACTAAACCACCCGACTCTTTCATCGCTTTAATACCACGCGTTCCATCACTACCTGTGCCAGATAGCACGATTCCAATCGCTCTATGTTGTTGATCTTCAGCTAAAGAACGTAAAAAAATATCAATAGGCATATGCAACTGAGCATCAGGCATTTGGTCTGATAATAATAATTTCCCTTCACCTATCAGCATATTTTTACGCGGCGGCATCAAATAAATGCAGTCTGGTTCTAGACTCATCCCATCGACAACTTGATAAATAGGCATTGACGTGTGTTTACTGAGCAGCTCCGGCATCATGCTTTTAAAGTCCGGCGATAAATGTTGAATAACAATGAAAGCCGCTCCGGTTTCAGAAGAAAGATGACTGAAAAATTCTTGTAATGCCTCTAAACCTCCAGCCGATGCTCCTATTCCGACATAATGAGAAGGAGGCATACTTAATTCGTTTGATTCGCTAGATTCTATCCTCAAGTTGGCACTCCTGAATTGACAATATTGATGGTTTAAACATGGATGGGGATTTTTTTAAAAGAAAGCTTCTTTTATTCGGAATAAAAAGAAATATTCTTTTGAAAAAAATAGTTGTTATCTATAGTAACTCACCCTAGGGCCAAAAGGTACAGACTTTGCTGTAAGTTATCTAAATTTAAGTCATTCGCTGACTTGACTCTAAATTCAATAAATGCATTTAGCCTCATATAGTTTACGCTCATGCTTGTTGATTAATTAGCCAATTATTCATTAGTGTATTCTCGAAAGTTGCATAACTTCAATAGAGAGAGATTAAAGAACAATAATCCTTATGAGGAAAAAGTAAGATTATTTAATGAAAAAAATAGAATTTATAGTACAAAGGATACATTGATTGATGGCCGAAAAATTGGGATACCGATATTATTATAGTCATAACGCTTTACGAAGCATTTAGTTTTTTATTAGCCAAAAGTTAATACTATAACCTGGAACTACCTTCTTAAGTTCACTTGTTTCAAAATCTGTCAAAGCGAAGTTCCCCTTTTTAAATTTTGGACGCTGTCCATTAATGTAGATTTTTTTACTGCTTAATTTTTTGGCCGTTATCGTATATTGCTCATAAATTTTTTCGAAAGCAACACATTCAATCGCTAACTCACGACGTGACAAGTTAATCAACATTAAGGTTTTGCCTTCTCTATTTTTAGACGAATGACAGTAAGCCCTCATCAAATGATGATTACTTTTAACAGCAAAAACTTGATTTCCCATCAGTGATTTCCAAATCCAAGTTAACCAATAGTCAGGACGCGCTTTTAAAGTAAGACGATCTATCATGCCATAATCACCACCGATTAGTGATTGCCTAATCATAACTTGCTGACCCAGACTAGCACCTAAACCGAGTTGGTCAGCCCACCAAAAGCAGGAAGCAAATCGGTCAGAAAATCTTGGTTGACCACCGCACTGTGCGGAACCTGTTTCGCCTGTCCATAATTCTGCCTGAGGAAAAAATTGATCACGCATAGCTTTCAATTTCAAAGCAAATTTTTTAAATTCATTCAATGTGCGAGGCTTAAGCAATTGATTATACTTAGCTGTTCTCGTGCGAATTGGAGCACGTTCACTTTGAAAAGGATAGTAATGCCAATCAACGATATCTATTTTAGTATCATTATTATGACAAGTTTCCAAAAAACGTCGGGTTAAATTAGAAAAAGGCTTAATAGTTTCACCAAGTTTTGGCCAAAAGGCGCTACCAGGCCCGATAATTTTCGCCTCAGGTAAATAGCGTTTAATTAAATTTTGAAATGCTTTGTAGTCTGCTGCTAAGTGTTTGGCTCTGGGTTGTGAGCGCAATCCATGAAAAGCCCAATAAGCGTTTAATTCATTACCTAATTCACACACGTCAATACAGTACTTTTTTTCTTGGCTGTACTGTAGCAATTTTTCAACTTCACTACCTACCCACGAACCATGTTCGCTGCGTTTGAATAATCCGTATTTGATAGTAAATGCAAACTTGAACTCATTCCGTTGTATAAAATTATGGAGATTATTCCACATATTTTTCGTTAATAGTAAACAGTTTTGTTTTTCTTCTTCCTTTGCTGTCTCGAAGTAATGAATTTTATCGGCTTCTGAGCCACCCACTCTCAAATAGGCTGGTGAGAGTGCTTTAGCCCAAAGATCTAATTTTTTGGAATTTAATTCTATCGGCGGTACCGGAATCGTTCCTAAACCTTTGAAAACACTCTTGCTGCCCTCCCACCACAGCCCACCAGCAACTACCGAGATGTCGATAGAAAAAGATAAGTATTCATCACAAACTCGATGAATAGGTTGTTCCGATAACAATGTAATATCAGCCTTAGAAAGAGATACAGGATGTCTACGGAGAGGAATCCATTTTTGACCAACATTAAAGACTTGCTTGTTCCACGGACGCACAGACCAAAAACGACTAACTTTTTTCATGCTAAAAATATCTACGACTCAAGCTGATATAATGACATTTCATTTGAGTCTAGCAAGTCAACGTGATTACGTAGCCTTTTAATCCTATTAAAGATGCAATAAATATACGAGTCTTTTACTTTTTCAAGTATGAAAAGTCAGCAAAGGTTAAAGCTAAGACTCCGATATTCATTATATTTTAATCACTTATATGGCTTTAAGCGTTAACATTTTTAAAAATTTTATCTTATTAATAGGAAAATACGATTACAATGTCACTGTTTTTTTAATGCTGATAAAGCTATTGGCTGATTGAGTTCGTTTAAGTTCTTCGTTAACGTACTCTCTTTAGATCCCAGCTTATTGCAAATACAACGAAAGCTATTCACATTTTTAATCAATTTAAATATGTATCTTGCAGTTAAAATGAACGGGCGTACCTATCAATTTGTTTGAGCTAATTTGAATGTGGAAATTTAACGTTTTTCTGTTATTGATTTTTCTTCAGTCAACTCTCTGGCCTGATGGTTATGCAAAGGATTTAAATTACCAGACATTTTATGCTAAAGAAGACGGTAGATTTTGGGCAGGCACCGAGAAAGGATTACATGCGTTAATTGGTGTGAAATGGTCGAAGCTTGATACTTGCCAAGAACTCAATAATTCCTGGATATATCACATTACGGAATTTCGAAACAAAACTTTTGTTCTTCTTGACAATGGCTCCATCTGGAAGCTCAACGAACAAGAAAATCGATGTTCAGAAGTCCTCAATCACTATGATGGTATTACTCACCTTATTAGCTCTGAACACTTTTTATATATCGCCCAATCGAATAAAGTGATACAACTTAATTACCAACTCGAAGAAAAGCAATCACTCTGGTTGGATTCACCCATTCGTGATATGAATGTGCATGATCATTTTTTAGTGGTAGGTACCTTAAAATCAGCTTTTCTATTTAGTGAATTTTCAAAAAAATTCACGCGTTTTTATCAAAAGCCCGTGACTTCCGACTTTACCTTCTCAGATGATTTAATCTGGTTTGCTTCCTCAAACCAGATTGTTGCTTATAGCTTTGATAAACGCTTAGTCCACTCTCATCAACTTGACTTCAATCCTTCTGCTTTGCATTTTTCTGCCAAGTACCAAAATCTTTATGTGGCAGGTTACAACCGACTCGTTGAAATCAATATAAATAATTTCTCTTATAATGATCAGCGTTTTGGTTGCTTTGGTCGTGTATTGGATATCGATCGCCGTGAACATCAAATTATTTTAGGTACGGAAAACGGTGTTTATTACCAAAGCCAGCTAGTACATAATCCCAAGGATGCGATTTGCACTCAATACCGATTTTTATCCTCAGATAATCAAGGGCAAATTTTATCTTTTCAAGAGCCTAACGGTTTATCAAAAATTCATATCAATAACGGTAGAGTTGTTGAAGAACTCATCCAACAAAACTATTTAAAGGGATTAACGTATTATGATATCGCTTTTGCACATGGTTTTCATTGGTTAGCGACTAATCAAGGCTTATTAAAGGTAGATTCTGCAGGCCATTTGATCGCAAAATTTACAGAAAAGGATAAGTTATCCAATCAATATGTTATCGCTATCACTGAACTCTCTCGCCAAAGAATAGCTTTAGGCTATCAATCTGGAGGCATCGATATAATTGATATTCATGCTAACAACCTAGAGCATTACGATAAAACCAACAATTTGAATACACATTCGATACTGGTCATCAAAGAAGATCCCCACGGTAGCTTATGGGTTGCCAGTGAAAATCACTTACAAGTCAAAAAAGCTAACCAAAATTTTTTTTCGAATAATCTCTTTAATCATAAAGAACAACTATCGGTCACTAATTTAGTTTTTAGTAACAACAAAATATTTCTTGGTACTAAACGCAATGGCGTTATCGTTTTATCTGAAAAATATTTACAGCGTATCGATATTTTTGCTAATGCCTTTTCACCTCGTTCATTCGTTTCGACCAATATCTTAAAAAATCAACACTATGTTATTTTAGCTTCTGAAGGTGATTTAAAAGTCTATGATTCAAAAACGGAAAAAATTATTCATTCACAACATTTTTCATCACGCCTTTTTTTGCGCGATGCGATAGCCAATGCTTCAAAGAATCGTATTATTTATAGTTCCAATGGACAACTATCTTATCTAGAGCTTGACAAGCTTCGCTCTTCAATTTCTTCTGAAACAAAAATTCAAACTCACTTAGGCAAATTAATCGCACCATCAATAAGTGGAGAAGATATACTGAATGCTTCAACTGAGAAGCCACTACAGTTAGTACTTGGCAACACTTCGAATTGGCAAGACGATCAAATAAGGTGTCGCTTTCGTTCTTCAGAGCTCAATAATTGGCAAACTACACCAACACATATTCAGTTAAAACCAGATTTATGGCAGTGGGGAGTTTACGAATTTCAATTTAACTGTTCTGACAAGAATGGCTACTGGTTGAAAAGCATTCAGACCATTCCGGTCAACTTTTTGATGCGTAAAGAGTGGGTAGCCCTCATGATGTTCTTGGGCTTAGCATCTACGATAGCATGGTACGCTTATTATCAAGCAAAATTGCAAGCAAAGGCCACGATTTTAAAAATGCAAGAAGACATTGCTGATAAGAGCTCCCAGTTAGCGAATCGCGATAAACGCGCACGCTTCCTTGAAACGTCTATAAAGCATCTTGAGCAACAAATTGCTTACTTGCAAAATGCTGTGGAAGATATTAGTCATGAAACAGCAAATTCACGTGCTTCTTATCGTATTCTTTTTCTTGAAGCACTCAGCGATGTTCAGAGAATTGCCAATATCATCCAATCAGAACATCAATTGAAAGGACGTAAACAATTAATTTCGCATTTACAATACTTGAGAGAGAAACTGAGTGACTTAAGCAGCCATATTGTACATTCAAGTATTGATAACAGTTTACCAAAATCTTTAGAGAATCTCGCATTAAGATTGCATCGTAAATACGGTATCGACATCGACGTTAAAATCAATGAAAAAAATAGAAAGCTCAATAGCACAGTGCTCTTTTTTATAATGAAATTACTTGAACAATCGATAGAAATTGCGCTTTCACAGAAAAAGCCCGAAGATAATGAGTTTATCTGTGTCGAGGTGTTGCAATCATCACTAACTATAGAAGTATCTCTACTGTTTGAAAGAGAACCTTTATGTTTCGCTAACCACCTTCACCAGTCGTCGTCAGTTAAGACAGCAGTTTTTTGTTTATCAACTCAGCAGTGCATGACAAAGATACAGCTTTCCGATTATGCATTGAAATTGAATTTTATTTATATGGATGAATATCTACAAACGGATTCAGAAAAATTACGTGCGGCAAATTTAACTCAAAGTTAAAAAGTATTCATATAACCAGTAGAAGAGTTATCGAAACATCAAGTTATTTAATTCACAAGGCAAGAGTCATAAATCCGACGAACCACAACACCACTAACTTCTGAACTTATAGTCAACTCTTTTAAACGACGGGTTGTAGGCAATGAGTCATTCAAACTTTTTGCATATTGAATAACCTCATTTTCTTTAACAAGAACCCTTAGAACAGGCACGCTATCTGACTCCAAACGGGCAATAATAAAATCGCCATCCTGAGGCTCCAACATAGGATCAACCACGATAATACACCCTGGAGGAAAAGACTGCTTAGGATCCGCACACAACATCGATTCTCCACTCACCTTGAGTACAAACCGCGATGTTTTCTTTTGTGGTAATGAGGTTTCAACTTCAGAAGTTATAGAATGACGAGCACGCGGAATGTCAGCCCAGTTATCAAAATATTGGCAATGCATTTCGTATGCAAGAGACTTTGCTGTGAGTGGGTTGGGGGAAGAAGTATGGCTCCCAGAATAATTAACACCTGTATCTATACCATAAAGCAACCAAATCAGTTTCGCTCTCGTATCAATGTCAGGTGCAATCAATCCAATGATTCGATAAAGTTCTCTCGTTTTGGGCGGGCAATCTTTAGTAAGCCATTTATCTATACCAGATTTAGCCAGGCCAGTGAGCTTAGCAAGAAATTCGGAACGTTTTGTGTATGGAACTTCTTGCTCGTTGCAAAACTCACACATGCGCGCAGAAAACCCCGAAAACAAATCCGTACTCTTGATGGTTGGTAAATTTTTTGCTGGCACTGAATAAGCCTAAGGTGTCGAATAAATAGATGTAAAGACTACCCAAAAAGCTTAATTAAATCAATCTTTGATTATAA
>JBCCZV010000090.1:0-15276 GCA_039187085.1 Pseudomonadota bacterium | reverse complement strand
GCGAGTACCTTTTACAAATGGAAAAGCAAATATGGTGGTTTAAGTGTTTCAGAAGCGAAACGTTTACGCGCATTGGAGACTGAGAACAGCAAGCTTAAGCGATTGCTAGCTGATGCAATGCTTGATAATGCAGCACTTAAAGATATCGTGTCAAAAAAGTGGTAAGCCCACAGGCGAAGCGTTCGATGGTTGATGTGCTAAGGAAAGATCATCAGCTCAGTGAGCGAGGCAGTTGTGGGCTAATTGATTTCAATCGCTCAACACAGCGCTATGAGCAAAAAATGAGCCGTGCTAAAGATCAGCAGTTTGTTGAGCGATTGCAAGCCTTAGCGGAACAGTACCCACGCTATGGCTACTTATTGCTTCATGGTATGCTCAAACAAGAAAACTTAGTTATCAATAAGAAACGTACCTATCGGCATTATTGTGCCTTGGGCTTGCAAGTGCGTACCAAGCAACGCAAGAAACTCAAGCGTCCAAGACAAGCCATGCTTGCCGAGACAACCAAGGCAACGCTGGTCAATCGACGTTGTCTCAGATCAACTCGCCAGTGATCGTCGCTTTCGAATACTCAATGTCATTGATGACTATAGTCGAGAATGCTTGGGGCAATATATTGATACCTCGATTACAGGACAACAGGTGGCACATTACCTCAAACAGTGAGTATCACAATATGGCAAACCACAAGCAGTGGTTTATGATAATGGCTCAGAACTAACAAGCAAAGCAATGTTCTTCTGGCGCCAAGATCATCATGTTAAGTTAGCATTTATTCAGCCTGGCAAACCCACACAGAATGCTTTTGTTGAAAGCTTTAATGGTAAGTTTCGCCAGAGCTGCTTAAATCTTTGTTGGTTTCGAACACTGGCAGAAGCAAGAATTGAGATTGAAAAATGGCGTCAACATTACAATCATGTCAGACCCCATAGTTCACTCAATTATTTACCTCCTTCTCAATTTGTTGAAAAGGTGGCATAATAAAATGATTCTCCTTTGCTGTGGACTAGTTCGGGGGGAAAGGTCACTGAATAGTTACTCAAAACTAAAATACTTTCTAAATTTGCTATAATATGTGTGCTATAATATGTGCATCGAGTAAAAATAAAATTTTGTGAGGTTGTATATCTATGAAATTTAAAAAATTTTTGTTATTTAGTTATTTAGTTATTGGAGTCGCTACATCTGCTATTTTTGCTAATCTAGCATTTGCCAATAGTGATGCTGGTCAACAACAGTTGGTTATCAATTTCAAAAGTGCTGCCGATAGCGCGCCTGGTCACACATTCTATGTCGATTATAAAATAGAGGCATGTGAGACTGCAGCACAACAATCTTGTGGGTATATAGATAGAGGGGAGCATTTTTCTTCACAAAATGGAAAATCCCTATACGTGTTTTATCCTTTCGTTGATCCGGGCAGTGGTGTTACATATTCAGTGCCTGTAGCGTTTATAATGACACTTATGGTTGTTGATGCAGAACCGAGTGCTTACCCTTTTACTGACCCAACCGGCCAATGTAATACTAAACAAAATATTATGAGTTTTATGAATGGTAACGATAATGCTACGATCACCTTTAAACTTGATACAGAAGAAAACGATTTTTTCTGTATGATTACAGATATTAGCAATTAGATTTTTGAGAAAGTTTGGTGATGTTTAAAAAGTTGAAATTTTTTAGAGAAAGTGTACTTATGCTTTCTGAGGCGGTTCTTTCAGTATGAAAGTCAGTAAAAAAGTAAGCAGCATACTCAAGGGGAAGATACTCATAGCGAAGCGATGGTCACTGTCTGAATAGACGCGACTTAATCGGAGCAATCGCCTGAGACGTTTTGCATTCACACAATAATTTAGCTCCCTTAAATAACTGACTATTGATTTGACACCTCGAAAAGGATGTCGGGTAAATTCTTCATCTTCTCCCCTTTTTTTGGATACAGTTTAAAACTTTTTAGGTCTTAACTCGTGGCCCAAATTTTGGGGAGTATTATAACATTGGCGGTCATCAACAAACCGTTGTGTTTCCTAAGAAAAATGCCAATACTGTATTTTATCCTATCAACATCCGATTGCCATCATATGTCAAACCACCCTAGAAAAGCTACTCAGTGAATATTTACTCTTTATCTACGAAAAAAATCAATCGCTTTTTGTTGATCAACTGTGAACAAGAGATCCATTTTCTTATCTTTATATATCAGTTTTATTACTGGTAGAGCTAATTTTTCTAAGTTACCTCCCCCTTTATCTTGCACGTCATATATCACAAATGGCAGTCCCGATTTAATTGTATAGTCAATTACTGTTCCCTCAAAAAATTCTTGTAATGTACCGGCACCACCAGGACCAAAAATAATTCCACAGTTGCTTTGGTTTAATAATGCATATTCTCTTCGACCATCATCAAAATATTTTGCAAATACACTGGAAAATATTGATGTGGGTTCTGTTATAAATGCCCATGTTGGAACAGCAATTGCGATACCCACACCATTTTTTTGTTTCAATGGGTATTTTTTAATCACCTCAAAGGCTTTTGACCTGTAAAGTTCATCAGCCATATTGGGCGCTTGTTTCAAAATCGATATAGCCTCTTCTAAATCTTTTTCCGTATAATTTGCAAAATAAGCACCCAGAGCGGCTGCTTCCATCACACCTGGCCCACCGCCATGAATAATATCAAACCCATTAAGTGCTAAGCTTCTACAAAGAAAAGAAATCTCTCTAAAAAGTGTGGCTGTTCGAAGTGTACAAGCATGCCCCATGATGCCAATAATTTTTCTCCCCTTAACAAATTCTCGAAGATATGAATCTATGAAGACATCATGAAGACTTTCCATCAGAAGACTACGCGTTTCATTATTTTCTTCGGCATAAGCCATCATTTGTCCATCCAGCGTGTTATTGTAACTGGTTTGATTTTGAGGATTGAACCCCTCAAATAACTGTTCGCTCGTGTACAGCGTTCTTGGGAAAAAATCATTCCTAACATGTCCTTGCTCACAATCCTTTAATTGAGCAATAATAAAATCTATGATATTGGTGTGCATCATTTATTTCCTCATCTTTTGTATTATTCACATACCTAAAACAAGTTGGAGTATACTTGTTTTCACGGATAGTTTGAAGTGATAATAATTATAAATAAATACACTATTTTAAAACACTGGAGCCGGCAAGAGGAGTCGAACCCCTGCCCCACTGATTACGATAATTATATACAAAACATAAGTTATTGAAAATTTAACATTTTTTGTCGCGGAATCCATTGCCAAATGTACCTGAAAGCCCCTGAGAACACCTGTCATCCCCACTTCCCGCAGGGTAAATGGCATCATTGCGTATGTCTATAGCAAAAATATGTGTGATTCATAGACATCGTTTCAACTTCTGGAATGCTAATTTTTGGTGATAATTAGGGTTTTGAATATGCTCATTGTCAATGTCATAATTATCTTCGGCTAACTCTCCCCTAAAATCCCTCATGTTATAATTGTAAAAGTTGAGAGCGGCTCAACGAGTTAAAAAATATGTAAGATAAAAATAGTTCGTTCATATTCTGAATTTTTTAATCGCATTTCGTCAGCCACATCCATCACAGCCTGCCATTGCAAATTAGATAAACGCTTAATCATGACCCTCGGCCGGGATCCTGGTAAAAAAGAGTCATGTTTGATTTCCAAACAAATTCTATCTCTATTAGCAATTGCTTCTATAGTTTCGTTGCAAATTGATAAAAGACTTTAGCCCAATCAAAGTCATCTCCTATGCCTGGTGATATGCCTGTTCGAACAATAACTAAATGCTTTTGTGGCGATACATATAAATACTGACCTCTATGACCAATAGCTAAATAATCATTTCCGTTACCTGTTCTACCTACGCGCTTTAGCCCCCACCAAAAATATTTATAGTACCGCTGTGTACCCCAATCAGGATAATAACCCGACTTCACGGGGGATGGCTGAGTTGATGCCTTAACCCATTTTACAGGAATAATTTGTTTGTTATCCCATTTGCCGTTATTCAAAAACAATAAACCAAACTTTGCATACTCAATGGCAGGAACATTAATACCAACAGCCAATTGTTCAAGATTATCTTTCTTACTATCAATTGACCAAGAACCACCATACTCCATTCCCAGTGGGTTCCATAATTCCTGTTGCAGTAACTGGGTCGCACTTTTGTGTGTGGCGTGCGTTAAAATCAAACCAGCCAGTTGCGCACAATAATCGCTGTATAGGAAATGTCGCCCTGCTGGTTCAACAATCTTTAAAGTGTGCAATAATACATATCGTAAATTCGGTGAAAAATATGCTCTTCTAAAATCTTGATATGGCTTGCCTTTAAGCATACGAATACCGCTAGACATTTCCAACAAATCTTTAATGGTAATACGCGAAAAACGTTTATCTCGTTTTAAAAGCGCTGGTAGGTACTCGGTAATAGGGTCATTGATGGAATGAATCTGTTTTTTATTAATAGCAATACCAATTAAGGCGGACAAAATAGATTTTGCCATTGAGAATGAGGGAGCAATCGAAGATTGCTTGGAGCCATTAAAATATTTTTCATAGATGATTTTACCGTTATGCACCACAATAAAAGCCGTTGTTTGTGTGCGTTTTAAAAAATGTGTTAAATTGCCTATTGGTCGATTCGGATAAAAATCGATATCATTAAATTGCTGTGCCACCCATTTTGTTTTTAAGTTCGTTTTTAAAGGCTTTGGTTGTTTGCTGGGGTGTAACTTATGCGATGGAAACATTCTATAATCGGCGACGGAGCCATCATTAACCCCCCAACCTCGTGACCGACCCACAAAGGTATTTAAGTTGTAACCTGTTGCTAATTTTTGGCGTGCCTTAGCTATAGCGTTGATACTAAACCACGGTTTAGTATTATATGTTGATGGAGGTAGGCTCATGAACATTATCGACACATACTGGATTAGCGAGCCACCTTGTCGATCATACATAACATAAGGATAGTCAAACTCCTGCCCACTATGAGTGATACGCACCGCTCGAAAACCCATAATCGTTCCATTCTTATTCTGGCGATAAGGCATATCCTTAAACGGGATGATCATTTCCACGTTATAGCCATATGGCGTTAATTGACTAGCTGTTTTGTAATTTGCGGCAAATGCAAATCTTAAACTAGACGAGTAATCACTTAACGAACCAGACATTTTGTCTGCCTTTGGGTTACTGCCAAAAGCATAAGCCGCTAGACCATCATGAAAAGTATCTAATGTAAAAAATACTGCATCACCATTAGGTAAATAACGTGCATTAGACACTAAGGTTTTAGGATCCTGTCCATAACATTTGAAACCAACATACAGATTATGCTGATCGTGCATTAAATAAATTATTGTTTTTATATTAGGTACGGCACCATTTGGAGTTGCAAATTCAGTAAATCCTACAGCTTTACTCCATGCTTTAGTATTAAAATTAGCATTGCGGTTAATTTTGCCTGTCACCATTGGCACAACAACGCTTTGTGCCTGAGAAGGCAGAGAATAAAGTAGGCAAATCACACCCAATATGACGATAGCGCTAATTTTTTGTAAGAGCATCATACTAATCTTGCCCCGAGTAGACAGACACTGAATTCTCAGAATTAAGCCGCCATGAGTACCTCAATGGGTGTTTTAAACCCGATGCTCGAATGTAATCGTTGGCGATTGTAATAGCATTCAATATACTGAAAAATAGATTGTCTTGCTAAGGTTATGGATAAGAAAAAGTTGAGAGACAGAGGAAAAATCTTTATACTGTTATTGTCAAACAAATAATAACAGTAAAGAGGAATCCGCGTGCCAAAGCAACGTTATCGAATCCGCAACTGGTCAAAGTATAACACAAGTTTGGCCGGAACTGCAACAGGGGCGGTAGAGTTCGGATGCAGGATATTAATTTAAAAATACTGAGAAGATAAGAGGTTTTATGTTATTGAATAAAGTATCGCGGGGCTCCATGTTGACTGCATTACTTGTAATGTTAGTTACAACTTCTTTTGCGAAACCATTAATTCCACCGAAAATGCCAATGAATAAAATTTTGCGGCAATTCACACTTTACGCGGGTCAAGTCAAAGATCAGTGGCAGGTTCCTGGAATGGCAATAGCAATTGTTCATAATGGAAAAATTGTTTATAAGCATGGTTTTGGAATTCGTGATGATAAGGATGTCCCCGTAAACGCTGATACAATTTTTGACATTGCCTCACTAACGAAATCTTTTACTGCTGTACTATTGGCAATGCAAATTGATGAGGGAAAATATAAGTGGAATACAAAAGTTGTTGATTTATTACCAAACTTTAAATTATATGACGCTGATTTAACAAATAAGTTTGAAGTACGCGACTTAATCGCTCATGATAGTGGATTACCAGGAGCGGCCTTAAATGCTTTGGGTAATTTTGGCTATAGCGTTGAACATAATATGAATGCTGTACGTTATATTAAACCGGTAGCGCCTTTTAGATCAACCTTCGCGTATCAAAATATATTTTTGGAATTCGCGAGACAAATTATCGAAAAATATTCTGGAAAACCTTTTTCGAAAGTAATTAATGAGCGCATATTTGATCCATTGGAGATGAAGGATTCTTTTATAAGTACAGAAACCGCTTTTTCAAAGCAAAAAAATGTTGCTCAGCCTTTCTTGTTTTACAAGGGGAAAAATTATCCTTACTCTAGAAATTCGCCATATTTAACAAAACAGTGGGCATTGGGTGTTGATGTGGCTTCGGGCGGTATGCGTTCAAGCGCGGCAGATATGGCAAAATGGCTTTTATTCAATATGGGTAATGGTAAAGTTGGGCATACCAGCTTACTCAGCCAAAAAAATCTTGATTTTATTCATACACCGCAAACCATAATTCAAAAAAGCAAAAACGGTATTATAGAACAAGCCTATGGTGAGGGATGGTTTATTGATAAGCAAGCGTATCCGCCATATACGGTGCTTTATCACCCTGGTGGTGGAACAGGCATGCACGCGTTCATGGCATATATCCCTCAGACAAAAACAGGTATTGTGATTCTTACCAATCAATATACGAATAAAGCGCCTATGGCGCTCTACAAACGCTTATTTGATCTTTATTTTGGTGTAAAACCTTTGAAAGATTGGAGTAAAATTTTCTTAGACGCGCGTAATAAAACTAAGCTTTCTTCATCAACAGCTTCAACGACTTGTCAGAAAAAATCTAATCAAAGCATTAGTGAATACGCGGGCACTTACTACAATCCCGTTTATGGTAAAATTGTAATCACAGAGCACGGCCATACTCTGATAATGCCAATTGGTCCTCAGGGAATTAAATGGTATTTGACTTTCTGTCAAAAAGGTATTTTTAAAGCATTTTGGCCAAACCAAAATGGTATGAATGTGCCTATGCTAAGTAATGATGATGATTTAGTCTATTTTCTTTATGGCAAAAACCATAAAGTTACCAAAATGAAAGTGCCATTTTTAAATAGTGATGGTAGTGGTATTTTTCTGAAACAGCATTAATAATACTAGGCAATAACAATCAGTATCGGCGAGATGCAACAACCTAACACAAGTCTCCCCTGCTGCCTGGCAGCATCTGGCAAATTAGATGATGGCTTATGTATTAACGCAGACACCTGTTTCGGATACCATCTAAGAAATCCCAAGTTGTGAGAAAGAATGCCTAATTTTTTCTAGTGCTTCTTTCAAAGGCATAGTTTTTATATTTTCATTCCATGGCTCAATTGCCACAGGACCTTGATATCCTTTTTGTTTCAATGTATTCATAAATTCTTCTATTTGTGTTATACCTGTTGCTAGAGGGAGCTCTCTTTTAAATTCAGGAATATTAAAAATATTATATCCGGGAAGCCCATCATTTAATTCAATATAAAGTATATATGCCATATCTAAATGTTGAATATCTAAAATACTAGAACCACTATTCTGCCAATGATGCACATCCAGTTTAAATCCAGCATATCCATATAATCCTGCACTTGCAATCAAAGCACGAATGCCATCTATGGTATGAATAAAATCATATTTGCTATTCACTCTTGTTTCAGTAGGTCCAATAAATTCAAAACCAATCTTAATATCATATTTTTCCAGTATGCGTTTCAGCTCTCTTAAGCGCTTGCTTGTTTGAATAAATCTGTCATTAAAATTCATCTCCTGTGAAAAAGGAGGAATGTAGCAAAGCGTTAAATGGCACCCAATGCTATTTGCTTTGGATGCTTGAAGTTCAAATTCTTCAATACTGTCATCATACACTTTGTCAGAATCAAATAATTTTACAGGTAATCCAAATGCGACTGGTTTAAGTTTGTACTTTTCCAATAATTGTATATATTTGTATGTATCAAATTCAGAATCTGTCAAATCCACATTCACACCTTTAAATCCATACTGATGTGCCAGCAGACAAATATTTTTGAAATCGTTCAAAACATGACCAATATTGCCACAGTGCGTTATGTCGTCAGTTACATTTAATACAGAATACATCAATATTACCTCAGAATTTTTCTGTTCCTTGACATAAAAGTATGAACAGATTTTTTTACCAGTTCCGCATCAACAGAAACCAGAAAGTCTCCTTCTGGATTATAACATTTTCCCATTTTCTCCAATAAAACAAAACGAATCGCTCCACCTGTTTTTTTATTATCTGAAGAAATGGCAAACAATAAATTCTCTACAGTAAGTGTCTCAGGTAATGGACGAGTAAAACCCAGTTTTTTCTCAATTAAAAAGTAGTGTCTATCAACATCCTTGTCTGAGATGAGTCCCAGAGTTTGGGAAATATGTGCTTCAATCTTCATGCCAAAAGAAACAGCTTCTCCATGAGACATTTTGCCCTGCTGCAACCATTCAATAGCATGGCCAAAAGTATGCCCATATTCAAGAATTATCCCATAATGTTTTTCACTGGGGTCTTTCCTGATAATTTCTAGCTTAGACAAGATAATTTTGTATGTAAGCTCAAATAATTGTGAAGGTGAGTAAGATAACTGGGGATTAATAGTTTCTTCCAAATAATCTAAAAAATTAAGATTCGAAATTAAACCATTCTTAATACCCTCAATCACACCACAGCTTTTTGAAATCAGTGGCTCTGTTTCAAGATATTTAGTATCCGTCCAAATCAAAATAGGACTGTAATAAAAACCAAAATGGTTTTTACCGGTTCTACCATTGATTGCTTGTTTATTGCTCAAGGTACTATCAGTTTGTGCTGTCATTGTGGTAGGGATTTCAATAAAACGGATGCCTCTATAAATTAATCCAGCCACCATCCCAACAATATTACCCACTGTACCTCCACCAAATGCAATTAGTATGGATTTTTTTGATATACCTTTTTTAATTAAATTTTCACAAATTTCTTCAAGAATAGAGAAATATTTGCAAGACTCTCCAGGAGGCACAAATTCAAGTTCAACTTGTATATTTTTCTTTATTTTTTCGTAAAGAGGCTTTCCACAAAATTCAAACACAGGTTCTTCAGTTAAAAAAAACACCTGATCGCTTTCATGTTCTTTTAATTTTTCAATAAACTGTTCTTCTATATCATGTCCAAAGTAAATTGGACTGGGACATTTCAGCTCTGTATTTAACTGAAATATTTCATGTGGTATGAATTTCACACACTGTTTATAAGAAAAGCTCTTAATATTTTTCATCTGTACACCAATACGTTCATTGGCTGTAATGTAAACTGCCAATCAACCTATTTTTATCTCCAAGTAAACACTCTAAAAAAAACCAGCATCGCTTTATTATGCTGATGCTACATGAAATAAATGTCTCTACGAGCATATTTTAATAAATCATCGCTAGGCACACCCTCAAGTATTTTATCCTTACGAGTAAAGAAGCGTACCATTAATTTAGATTTTTGGCGACGACCGGCAAATACTTTATCACTCGCTCTAACAGATTCCTGTTCATCACCTGGGAAATAGACCTCTGTTGTAAATACACCATTATTCTTGCTCCATACTTTTATATGAACATGAGCTGCACGAATATAGTTAAATACTTTATACCATCGGGGGATAACTGTCTTAAACCAATATACGCCATTTGCATCAGTTTTAACAGATCCAAAATATGCAAAATTAGGATCTAAATCCTGTCGTTCTATGTGCCAATATTCATCCATTGCCTCTGGTCCACGAGCTCGAGGATGATCATAGTATCCAAGACTATCAGCTTGCCAAATTTCAACAATAGCATTTTTAACAGGTATCTTCTGGTGATTGTAAATCACCCCCATTAAGATAAACAGTTCTCCATTAGCTCTTCCACCATTGGTAAGATCTGCCCGTCTAGGAATAGGTTCTGGAGGGTACAATGGACCATCTTCAGTCATTGGAACAGTAAGAGGAGTAATTAATTGGGATTTCCTATGTATTGTCATCTGTTTGTCTCTATATTAACTGACTTTACATAGTATAAACTTCATATGGGGCTATTGCAAGGCGGTATTGAACAAATATAATCATCTTAACGAAACTTCGCGCCGCTTATGTGACGTAAGTGGTAAAATAAATATATACTTGTCAAGATAATCAGATCTGCCAAGCTAATCCTCCGATTAATTCAATAAGAGGAGAAATTAGTTGTTGAAGTCCTGCGCTTGAATCTTTAGCACAACACCTTTATAAATTGAATAATAAGTTAAAAATTGGAGTGCTTAATATGAAAACAAATGTTGAAAGAAAATCTCGAATCTGAACTAAAGAAATCTCTAAACAAAATAGCATTGAGAGTATTACCTATAAAAAGCATCAATATAAGTGATAAGTGAGATGATGTTTGATTGGGTTCAGTGACATAAAGCCAAGAAATTATGGCTAATTCATAATAAATTGACAGAATTAAAATAGGAACGAAAAAGAGTTTTTGCACTATAACGATGGCGCTTTTTTAAAGAGTAAGCGGTCTTTATTGCCCTCCTCTTATCAAGCTTTCATTTTTATAATAACTCTAAATTTTCAAATCATAATGCTTAATTCCAAGACAATCTGTTCCTTTCATATCTGTAACAGGTTTTCTCTGAATTATGTTAGCGATAATATCCGGCGTAAACACACCATCTCTTAGTGCGTTATGTGCTGAATGATTATGAGACTGACCTTCTAATACCACTAATTCCACAGGAATTTCAGCTTTGTGAAGCACATGTGTGGCCATAATTGCGTCGTGCAGTAAACGGTCAATTTCACCAGCAATAATTGTTGTTGGTGGCATGCCAATCATTTCATCGGAGGAACGATAGATTGGAGAAAACGCGGGTTCTTGTCCTGTCGCGCCTTTAGGAAGATACCAATCTCTCATCTGTTCCAGAGTCCATGTTTGACACATTTTATCCATAGCTTGTTGCTTTAAATACAAACCTGATTCAGTTGTTTTTAATGAGACATCTGTCCATGGACTCATTAAG
The DNA here is from genome assembly GCA_039187085.1 of Pseudomonadota bacterium. Taxonomy (GTDB): domain Bacteria; phylum Pseudomonadota; class Gammaproteobacteria; order Enterobacterales; family JBCCZV01; genus JBCCZV01. The sequence goes on along the minus strand of JBCCZV010000090.1, from coordinate 3,799 downwards.
ATAAGCCGTGAGATGCTGTCAATTAATTTTTTACTGGTTGAATGTAATAAATTCAGTATGGCATTCCAAGCTAAATTACCACCGGCGCTATATCCTATTAAAACCAAATTATTTGTGACACCATATTTTTCTGGTTCAGTGAGTAAAGCTTTTAATATCGTTGTTATTTCATCAATTGCTTGTGGCGCTTTTGCTTCAGGCGCAAGCGCGTACTGTGGCAAAACACCATGACATGGTACTCTAGCTATTATATTAGCCAACAATGATTTATGAACATCCACAAGTTCACAGCAAAAACCACCGCCATGTATAACTACTATTGTTGCTGTGTCTTTATTTTGTTTTATAGCATCATATTGATAGATATGAGCTGGTATTTTTTCAATGTCACGCGCTTTGAAATCGTTAGAACATATGCCTTTGGGGTAAGGAAAAGCGCATTGTTTATCCAATTCAGCAACTCCAAGTCGCAAGGCTTTAATATCCAATTCTGTCTTTACAGGCGGAGGCAGCTGAGAAAATAACGCCGCGGTATTTTCCCCCGGCTTTGCGGTTGAATTTGGTGAATAAATAGATGTTAAGTCGGTCATTATTGGTTCCTGGTCTGTAGGTATAAAGTTATGGCATAAATCCATAGATTTTCCAATTAGAAAATTTACTTTGATTTTATGTTTTTATCAAGATGCTGTCTAATTAAAGCTAAAAATCAACATCCCAGTTAACACGCATAATCTGTTTTTGCAAATCAATATCGACAACAAAATCACCACGGATGTAGGGAATATAATACAGTTTTTCACCTTTAACAACTAACACATCATTTGAAGCGGTTTCAAGTAAATGGTCAATAATCCCTAATTCAATATTTTTCTGGTTAATCACTGTTAAACCTTGCAGGTCGACCCAATAAAACTCATCTTCTGTCAGTTCAGGTAATTGTTGACGTTGCACCGCGATAAGCGCGTTGGTGTAATGCCGAGCTTCTTCGGGCGTATGACACGCCTCAGGACGCACTATAATGCCATTGCCCTGCTCTTTTTGTTCAGCTACATTAAAAGACTGCCATATACCGGCATAACGACGATAGAATAACGCGGTATAATGACAAAACTGTGCCAGTGGATCGGTGTAAGACCATATTTTCATCCAGCCTTTAACACCAAAAGGTTTGCCTATTTTCGCGATTACAACAAAATCATCAGGAGAGATCATAAGGCATAAAGATGTTTCTCCTGGATTCCCGCTTTCGCGGGAATGACGGAGACAGATAATTAGTTTTCTGTTTTTTCTGCTTCTGCTGGAGCAGCTTGCGCTTCAGTTTCTTGCGCTTTGGCCGCTTCTTCGGCTTTCGCTGCTTCTTCAGCTTCTTTAGCTTTGGCTGCTTCTTCAGCCGCTTTAGCCTTTGCTGCCGCTTCCGCTTCTTTAGCGGCTATTTTTTCAGCTTTTTTACGGTTTTTCTTTTCCAATTTACTGTTATTTGGGTTTTCAAATTCCTTAATCAAGGCAACAACACGCGGTGAAACCTGAGCGCCTTGGGTTTTTCTAACATTGATTTTTTCCATATCCAAATGTAGACGGATTTCTTTACCACGCGCCACCGGGTTAAAATACCCTAAACGCTCAATAAAACGACCATCACGACGACTGCGGCTGTCAGTCGCGACAATGTGAAAAAACGGACGCTTTTTAGCGCCTGTACGCGCCAAACGAATAGTTAGTATAGCTTAATTACCTCATTATTAATTCTTTGGGAAAAATCTTAACGTAAAAATTGTGATACTTTCCCATATCTAGCGATTTCTTCTAGGATCAAAGCGAACAATATTATACAATAATGATTAAATTAGCAAATGTTAATGCAATTTATAGTTATTTTGGAAAAAAGGCAAAATTATAATACAAAAGTGGCCAAAAGTTAGTTATGCACCTTATCAATATCCCTGATACCTTACTGTCAACATTATTCATCATCTATGGCAGCGCGGCCATTTTTGCGACGTTAGCACTATTCACTCGTCAATCACTTTTAGTGACCTATATGATTCTAGGCATGATTATCGGGCCATACGGTTTTAAACTATTGCCACATACCGGACCACTTATTAAACAAACTGGTGATATGGGCATTATTTTTCTATTATTTTTACTTGGCTTACAGCTACATCCTCAGAAATTACTTAGAATGTTTCGTGAAACGATAGTAGCCACAATAATTAGTTCAGCTTTATTAATGGTACTTGGATTTACCTTGGGCAATGCCTTTGGTTTTAATCTTACTGAATCTTTAATTATTGGCGCGACCATGATGTTTTCTAGCACAATTATTGGATTAAAATTGATGCCCCAAAATTATCTTAACAATCATCGTACTGGAGAAGTTGTCATTTCAGTTCTACTGTTGCAAGATATTATTGCCATTGCTGTATTAATAGCGATTCATATATTCAGCACGCCAAAAAATTCATTAATACAAGCCAGCCTGATGGCCGCGACATTACCGATACTCTGCTTAACCGCGTACCTTATGCAGCGATTTGTACTCACAAAACTGATTCAACACTTTAAAAAAATCTATGAGTATACATTATTGTTATCTATCGGTTGGTGTATCACCATGGCTGTTCTTGCTGAAGTTGTGCATTTATCAGGTGAAATTGGCGCGTTTATTGCGGGTGTCGCGCTAGCAACTAGTAAATCAGCAGAACAAATCGCGCGTAATTTAAGACCATTGCGTGATTTTTTTCTGGTATTATTCTTTTTTGCCATCGGGGCGCAATTTGATTATCATGCCTTGCCCAGAGTGATTACACCAGCATTAACCTTGGCAATTGTGATGCTAGTGATCAAACCATTGATTTTCCGTATTAGCTTGAATAAATTAACCAATAACAAAACTGTTATTTGGGAAAGCAGTATTCGTTTAGGACAAATAAGTGAATTCGCCCTACTCATTGTCTACTTAGCGCAGAATCTTAATCTAATTAGTAATAATGCTTCTTATGTCGTTCAAGCGGCAACCATTATTAGTTTCATCATTTCTTCCTATATTATTATTTTCCGCTATCCCACACCAATGGCTTTTTCCAAAAAGTTGTATAAAGGCTAAATGATGCTATTTAACAAGACAACTGGTTTTTTTGAAAACATTCGTATCGTTAAATCACCACATTTTAATGCTCGTCCAGAAAATACTGAGATTAGTTTATTGGTGATTCACAGTATCAGCTTACCACCAGGTAAGTTTGGTAGTGGGTTTATTGATGATTTATTTCTTGGTCAACTTGACGCCAATGCGCACCCTTACTTCGCCGGTATTGCTGAACTGAAAGTCTCGGCACATTTTCTTATTAATCGCGAAGGTGCGATCACACAATATGTATCCTGTTATAACCGTGCCTGGCATGCTGGCAAATCATCCTGGCAGGGTCAGCAACATTGTAATGATTTTTCTATTGGTATTGAACTTGAAGGCGATGAGATCACGCCCTATACCCATGCGCAATATCAACAACTTTCGCTATTATGTAAAGCATTGCTGCAACAATTTAAAACGATTAATCGGCAAAATATTACCGGTCATAGTGACATCGCGCCGGATAGGAAAACAGACCCTGGCTTAGCGTTTGATTGGCAGCGATTTAATGGCCTTCTATAGCGCTTTCCGCGCGCCATGACGGCTACCCAATAAAAAAGCCACAAACTTTTTAAAAGTTTGTGGCTTTAATTAAACAATAATTATTAATTAAGCTTGCGCTTTCGCCGAACCAGTAGTATTCGACCAACTGGCAATAATTTTCTG
>JBCCZV010000089.1:0-15355 GCA_039187085.1 Pseudomonadota bacterium | reverse complement strand
TGAAATGTTCTTTTCATCGATAGATCCTGCGACTGGCTGAATTAATTCGCTTAAATTCTAAGAGACGCACGATTCTACTGGTTTAAGGGGGTTCGGTCAACCAAAAGAAAGAGAATCCACAAAATTCTTTTTTTCTAGGTATAAATTTGTGAATTCTCTTTCTTTTGGTTGACCGAACCCCCTTAAACCAGTAGAATCGTGCGTCTCTTAGAATTTAAGCGAATTAATTCAGCCAGTCGCAGGATCTATCGATGAAAAGAACATTTCAACCTAGCGTTCTTAAACGCAAAAGAAACCACGGTTTTCGTGCTCGTATGGCAACAAAAGCCGGCAGAGCCGTTTTGCAAAGAAGACGTTCTAAAGGTCGTAAAGCGTTAAGCGCTTAATTTTATTTTTTTGGGTTAGGTTTGGTGCTTTAAGCTTTTGAATAAAGATAATATCAACCAAAGCCCACCGGAATGGTGTTTTCAAAGAGAGCTTCGATTAACAACAGCGCCAGATTATTCTGCTGTTTTTCGTGCACCTCAACGAGCTTCCCATTCCGGGATTACCATTCTTTACCGATGTAACCAAAAAGATCACGCCAGATTAGGATTAGCGATCGCTAAAAAGCAGTTTAAACGGGCCGTTGATAGGAATCGTTTAAAGCGCTTAATTCGAGAAAGTTTTCGCCAATCATCAATTAGGCATTCTAACGTGGATCTAGTTGTTATGATGAAGGCGCATGTTGTTCATATGAATAATAGCAAAATCATACAATTACTGGAAAAGCAATGGAAAAAAATTCAGGCATCATTAAATACTGCTTAACTGCATTGATTCGTGGCTACCAACGCTTCATTAGCCCTTTGCTTCCTCCACGATGTCGTTTTTATCCTTCTTGCTCTCAATATGCCATAGACGCTTTAAAACAACACAGGACACATTACGCCCTGTATCTTATCATACGTCGTTTAGGGCGATGTCATCCGTTATCTGAAGGTGGTTACGATCCGGTACCCACGAAAAATATGGAAAAATAAGCATGCTAGAACAATATCGCGGATTTTTATTTGTTTCTTTGGGAATAATCACCTTTCTGCTTTATAGCCTGTGGAGTGCAGAGCTTTCAGAAAAACAACAGGAATTCGAGCGTAGAAATGCTCAAGTGCCTTCAACTCCACAAGTTTCCGATTTAAATACGGAGTCAAATGAGCTGACACCTCCGGAGGGAGCACCGAATAGTCTGCCACAAAATACGGAAAGTCATGTTTCATCTCCATCAGATGTAGGACGGTTTGCCACTATCACCACTGACAAAGTGAAGTTCGATATTGATTTACTAGGTGGAGAAGTTGTTAATTGGGAGTTATTGGATTATCAAGTGACTACGCGTCCTGATGATGAAGAAAAGATTTCTTTGATGACTAACAAATTTAATCGGACCTTCCATGCCGTCAGTGGCATTATTTCAATGTCCGATTCAATGAATACGCCGGATAAACGCAACAACAATCGTGCAAGATACCGTTTAGTGAGCGATCAGCTCACACTTGTTGACGGTGCGGAAGCTCTAACTATCGATCTTGAGTGGATTAGCCCTGATGGCGTCATATATACCAAGCGCTTTACTATTGCGCGTGGTGAATATTTGTTGGATGTTGAGTTTATCATTAACAATGCAAGCTCAAAACCCTTAGAGGGTTTGTCATTATTTACACAGTTCCGTCGTGATAAATTACTACCTTTGGGCCAAGGCTCCTCACAGTTGGGTATGCAGTCTTACACGGGGCCCGCTTATTCTACTCAAGAAGAGAAATACGAAACCTACGATTTTGGTGAGATAGAAGAAGAAAGGCTGGATGTAACAACCAAAGGCGGTTGGATTGCCTTTTTACAGCATTACTTTGTATCTGCTTGGGTACCCCCTCAAGATAGCTACAATCGCCTTTACACGGAAGCTCGTGCTGAATTAAATACCATTACCATCTCTTCACTGTCCTCGCAGTTCAATGTTGCTGCGGGTGAAACTCAATCTATTCGTGCCCAGCTGTATGCCGGCCCAAAACATCAAGAAGTACTCAAAAGTATTGCACCTTATCTTGAACTCACTATTAATTATGGTTTTCTCTTTTTTATTGGTGAGCCTATTTTTCAGCTGTTGCAATTTTTCTACGAAGGCGCTCCTTCTTGGGGAATTCCTGGATTCGGTAATTGGGGAGTCGCTATTATTTTGGTGACTTTATTCATTAAGTTATTACTTTATCCACTCGCTTCTTCACAGTACCGTTCTTTTGCAAAAATGCGTAAATTACAACCTAAACTGTTGCAATTGAAAGATCGTTACGGCAATGATCGTCAAAAAATGTCTCAAGCTATGATGGAGTTATACCGTAAAGAAAAGGTCAATCCGCTGGGCGGATGTTTGCCCATGTTAATGATGATGCCTATCTTCCTGGCGCTTTATTGGGTACTTTTTGAAAGTGTAGAAATTCGCCACGCTCCTTTTATGTTTTGGATTCAAGATTTATCAGCCAAAGATCCTTACTTTGTTTTACCGATTTTGATGGGTGCAAGTATGTATTTGATGCAAAAGATGCAACCCACACCACCTACACAAGATCCGATGCAGGTTAAGGTGATGCAGTTATTGCCAGTTATGATGACTGCTCTATTCTTATTCTTCCCTGCGGGTCTTGTATTATATTGGCTTGTGAATAACGTGTTATCTATATTACAACAAGTTGTTGTCACCCGCGCCTTTGATAAAGCGCAAGCCGCTAAATAATGACTGATACCATTGTTGCTCCAGCGACACCTCCAGGACGAGGCGGGGTTGCGGTTTTGAGGGTTTCTGGACCTGCAACAATGCAGGTCATCGATACGATTATTCAGAAAAAATTGTCTCCACGTTTGGCTAATTTAGCCCATATACGCGACGATGACGGTTCTGTCATTGATGAAGTCTTGGCAATATATTTTCCTAATCCAGCCTCATTTACTGGGGAAGATGTGCTTGAAATCCACTGTCATGGCGGACCTGTCATTGTCGATTCCATCATGTCTCGATGCTTGGCCAGTGGTTGCCGTTTAGCGAAGCCTGGTGAATTTACTGAACGCGCTTTTCTCAATGATAAAATGGATTTGATTCAAGCCGAAGCTGTAGCGGATATGATTGATGCTCACTCGAAACATGCAGCAAAAGCCGCTATGCAGTCCTTGCAAGGCCACTTTTCAACACGAATTAACACATTAAACACACAAGTTATTCAACTACGTATGTATGTTGAAGCGGCTATCGATTTTCCTGAAGAAGAAATCGATTTTTTAGCGGATGAAAGCCTGCATCAAAAACTCAAACTCATTACAGAAGAATTTGTGCATATCTTGTCAGCGGCTCAGTCAGGAAAGGTGTTGCGTGAAGGCATCAAATTAGTGATTGTTGGTTTACCAAATGCAGGAAAATCCAGTTTAATCAATGCATTAGTTGAAAGAGAGATCGCTATTGTCACCCATATTGAGGGTACGACTCGTGACTTGCTAAGAGAAGAAATCAGTATTAACGGCTTGCCTGTGCAAATTGTGGATACTGCGGGGATACGTGATGCCAATGATATTGTTGAGAGCATTGGTATTGATAGAGCCTGGGATGAGGTTCAAGAAGCCGATTTAGTGATTCTATTGCGTGATGCTACACAAGTGAATGAGGTGATACTAAACTCCCTAGATTTAAGCGACTGGGAATTAGCAAGTGATATTCAAAATCGCATACCAACAAGTTCTCACTTGATTCTTGTAAACAATAAAATAGACAGTCTCCAAGTAGAGCCTCTCACTATAACGAAGGACATCAATATATTGCCTATAAGTGCGAAGTTTGGTATGGGAATTGAAAAATTAAAAACACTTATCCATGAGTTATCCGGTTACCACAATTTGGGCGAAAGCTCTGTTTTAGCACGTAAACGTCATATCGAGTGTATTGAAAACGCACAAAGACATGTTGGTTTGGGAGTCGCGCACCTGAAGAATTCAAGAGCAGGTGAGCTGTTGGCTGAAGAACTACGCTTAGCTCACCAATACTTATCACAAATGACCGGCGAATTTACGTCGGATGACCTGTTGGGTGAAATTTTCTCAAATTTTTGTATAGGCAAATAAGCGCCATATTCTTTCCGTTGTGTTTTACACACGTTCCATGTAAAAGCGGGTAGTATGAGAGAGTGAGGGAAGTTTACGTACTAGAGTGTTTTGAAAGTGCCTGCGTAAGTAGTTTCTATAAAAAGGGAGTGGATGGCCGAAATAGGCGTACATCATAAAAGTGAGTAAGGTCGCGGTGCCTATAAAGCTAGCAATATAAAGAAAATCGACACTGTTCGCGAGCTCTAAGAGGGTAACGTCCAAGATGCTGTCAGGTGATGTGACTGCAGACCATAACAAAAACGACACGGGTAGCGTACATAAGACTATTAGCGACAAACTTGCTGCGACTAACAACCCATTGAGAGCCTGCAGAGCTAAAGTTTGCCAAGATGTCTTTACAGCAAACTTGGCGGTACTAATATCACTCTGCTCAATGACTCCAAGAATTTCATGTTTTTCGTTGTAAACACGCCATCGAATTTTCGAGCCTCTACTGTATTTTTCCTTGATTAGCTGGCGCTGACAGTTTTCGACATGTTGTTGCCACACGAGTCTTGCGAAAAAGGCGACTCCCAAAAGTATTACAAAGTGACTAAAAAACAAACTATCTCTGAGAAAATATAAACTCGTCAGTGATATGCCGACAAGGGTTGGAAGTGACAATAACTGTGCTATAACAACAAGATAGAGTAGAGAGTATTTAGACGCCGTGGTCATGTTATTAAATCCATTGGGTGGCCAGTCAATTTTTGTGTCTTAAACATTATTAATTATTAATAGAGCACTGTTACTCATGGATTTTTATGGCATTTTTTGTAAGTAACAATCAACACAAATAATAAAATTTCTGTAACTAATTATTCGAAAAATCATGGAGTTAAAGCAACTAAAAATACGATAAAAACCATCATAAATGGTCGTTTTTTTGATATTAATGAGATTGATGATATTTCTGGCGCAAAAAAGAGCCTTAAATCTTCTAGGTTACTTAAGAGTTTTGTTCAAACATTGCCGCATAAAAACATTCATTGATAAAAGTTGGCGTTTATTTTTGTTTAAAACCATTAAAATGAGAAAAAACGTCATCAAAGGTTCCATCGAATAATCAGTAGTGGTTAAATAAACGTGTCGAAAGGAAGCAATGACGGAGAAAGTGGTTAAAGGGTGTTTGCGCCTTGTTTTTGCAAGGCGCTTTTTTTATATAAGTACACATCTGACCTGTATAGGTTTTTAATTTGAGTTACACACTCAAAACTCATTACTCCATAGAAAATCATTGGCTGTATTCCAACCAGAAAGAACCTAACTGACTAAATTTTTACGCAGTAGTCTTTTTAATAGCTCTTCTCATCTTCCCTCTTGATCATCATCTCTAAAATCTGAAAATTCAGGCTCACTCCTTCCCAAGCGGAATCTAAAAATAAAATCATGACGATTCCTTTATCTTGGAGTATTGAAGATAACATCAGTTTTTTTACTTCTTGTATTTTGCGAAGACTTAGTCTTTTGACTATGCTCGAAAAATAGAATGTCACTCTATTACTTATTCCTTTGCATATAACAACAAGATTGTGCTGATGGAGGCGGTTTGTTCCTAAAACTTTCCAAGAATGTGCAAGCCGTTCTCGGTATAACGTTACTCATTAAATGTCTGCTTTTAATCGGCTTTTCTTCTGGTTACCAGGATGACCTGTTTATTCCATTTATCAATCATTTTATTCACAATGGTGGCGATCCTTGGGAAGCAGTCGTTGTCAAAAATATAGAAGCAGACTTTCCTTATCCTCCATTAATGCTGTATTTATTGAGTCTGTTTTTATGGCCAGTTTCATGGTTATCATCGCCCTTTTTAAGCAGTCTTTTTTACGGTATTCCACTTATCCTGAGTGATTTTGCAATTTTTTATTGTTTAAAGGGATTATATCCTTGGCGTAAAACAGAAATTTATATCTTTTACTTTATTTCTCCAATCATGCTTTTTGCTGTTTTTATGCATGGTCAGTTGGATATTATTCCAACTGCGATGATTTTTGCTTCTTTAACGTTACTTTCTCAAAAGCACTATATTTGGTCTTTTGTTTTGCTGGGGTGTGCTATAGCCACAAAGCTCCATACCTTAGCTGCTTTTCCATTATTTGCGATTTATTTGCTTAAAGAAAAACATGTGAAAGAGTTAGGGCTTTTATTCTTGCTTGGTCTAGGTTTACCGCTTATTTTCATGTGGCCGTATTTAGATTCACAAGGGTTCCAAGAACTTGTCCTAAATAACCCCAAACAACGTCTAATTTTTGATACTTACATTGTATTTAATGAAATAAAAGTTTATCTACCAGTACTGGTAACCCTGTTAATTTATTTGCGGTTTAGTGCTTTTCAGAAAATTAATCATGATTTATTGTTTGCTACTACCGGCACTTTGTTCAGTGCTTTTTTAGTGTTAATAGAAGCTTCGCCCGCATGGTTTGTTTGGTTGGTTCCTTTTTTAACAATTTACTACATACGTTATTTTGATGGTGTTAATCAGTATCTGTTGTATCTTGCTCTTTCAACGACTTATCTGTTGTATTATTTGTTTTTTTATCGTTATGAATACGATGCACTTCGTTGGTTTTCTGAACCCATCTCGCTGACTATTTTTCCTGATTATGAACTACATCATTTGTTTTTTACCTTTCTTGAAGCGACTTTAGTGTTTTCGGTGTATCAGTTTTATAAAAATGGGATTGCGAGCAATAATATTTACACCATGAAAAAAGCTTTCGTTATTGCGCTAAGCGGTGATAGTGGCTCTGGAAAAACCACCTTGTTGAAAGGCTTGCATAAATTGTTGGGTAAAGAGTTGTTACAGCTCGAAGGTGATGGAGATCATAAATGGGAACGTGGCAATGAAAAATGGCAATATATCACTCATCTACACCCTAAAGCTAATTTGTTACATCAACAAGCCGAAAAAATTGCTGAATTAAAGAATCGAAGATGGATAAAACGCTCTGACTATTTACACGATACAGGGAAATTTTCCGAGGAATCAAAAATAACGGCAAAAAATTTTATAGTGATAGCAGGATTACATACGCTGTATTTGCCTAAGATTCGAAGCATACTTGATCTTAAAATATACTTAGATTTAGAAGAGACATTACGTGTCCACTGGAAAATTTTGCGTGACACGAAGCAACGCGGACACTCTTTAGAAAAAGTTTTGGAAAGTCTAGAAAAACGGCGAGAAGATTCAAAGCAATTTATACATCCGCAAAAAAAATTTGCTGATATAGTGATTCGTTTTTATGCCGTTAATGATTATGAAGTGGGTGTTGAGTCTGAGATCGAATTAGGTTTGATGGTGACACTTGATGCCAGTGTGCATATCGAGGAGTTAGTCAAATACTTTAAAGAACAACACATTGATGTGGATTGGAACTACTCAGATGACTTAAAGAATCAAGTTTTAGATTTTAAGCACCCCCCCGAAAATATGCCCTATCATGCGTTGATGCAAAGAATGATTACTAATGCGGATGAATTAACAGATATGCCGCAATGGGATAAAGGCTACGCAGGTATTTTACAGTTTTTATTTTTAATGGTTATTAGTGAATTATTAAAAGAAAGAGCAAGAAAATATGATTAAAGGTATTTTGTTAGATCTGGATAATACTTTGTATGAATATGAGCCTTTACACAATATAGCTCTGAAACCAGTACAAGCTTATTGTCAAAATACATTCCACTTATCTGCTGATGAGTTTATACAGCGTTTTCACCAGGCCAAAGTACAAGTAAAAAATCAACATCTTGGTATGGCATCTTCTCATAATCGTTTGCTTTATATGCAAAAACTATGTGAGATATTAGAGGTGAATCCGTTGCGGCACGCGTTAAAACTTTACAATCTCTATTGGGATACTTTTTTGGAACATTTGGAGTTGAGTAATGATGGGCGCTCCTTTTTTGAAACAGTCGCAGCGACGCAAATCTGTCTAGTTACGGATTTAACGTCACATATCCAATACCGTAAATTGGATAAATTGGGTTTAACTCATTTTGTCGATGCCATCGTTTCAAGTGAAGAGGCAGGTCATGAAAAGCCACACCCCTACCCTTTTCTTTTAGCTTTACAAAAATTAAAACTTAAAGTGCATGAAGTCATTATGGTAGGTGATCATTATGAAAAAGATATCGTTGGGGCTCACAGCTTGGGTATAAAAAGTTATTGGTTAACTCATGACACTAAGGGTGTTGTGCCTGAAGAAGGCGTAGTCACTATTCAGTACCTTGAGGATATTCCATGGCAAACCCATTAAATGCTCTAAAAAAACTGTCGCAATATGCAGGTAATCGTTATGACTTGGTGCAAGCTGGTGGAGGCAACGCCTCAGTAAAAAAACAATCTGAAGGGATGTTTATTAAAGCGTCGGGTGTGCGTTTATCAGAAGTTAATGAACTCAGTGGGTTTGTTAAAGTTAATGATGAGCAAATTCGACAGTTCATAAACTCTACTAACTTTAGCCAGTGGAATAAACGTCAAAGAGAACATGCGGCAAATCAGTGTGTCATGGACGCACGTTTACAAAACGATGGAAAGCCATCGATAGAAACCTTGTTACATGCCATTTTAGACACTTACACTTTACATACGCACCCCATTGCTATCAATGCAGTTGTTGCCAAACAAGATTGGTTGGCAGTGTGTGAACAACTTTATCCAGATGCTCTATTTGTAACCTACGCAACACCTGGCATTGATCTCGCACTGGCCATGCAGGAAGCGATGATTAGTTATCAACAAAATAAACAAGTTTTTCCACAGGTTGTGTTTTTGCAAAATCACGGATTAATCGTTTCTTGCGATAGACCTGAAAAGGTCATTGAATTAACAGAGCATTTAATAATCCAAGCGGAGAAAGTCAATAAACTTGATTTGTCAGCATACCGAATGACTTCGATAATCGCGAATAGATTAACCGCAGAAACGGGTGTTGATACGCAAGTGATCTATTCCTCTGATACACATATTCAAGAATTTATGCACAATTTTTTGCACAGGGAAAAAGAGCAAGACTTATGGCCATTTTGTCCTGATACACTGGTGTACTGTGGTGTTAAACCATTAATTATTGAGTTCCCTCAAGAAAACATTTCAGAAGTGGTTTTAACGGAAGCTATCAAAAACTATAAGGGGCGTTATCAGGATACACCTAAAGTGATATTTTTTGAAAATGCGGCTTATACCTGTGGAAAAACATTCAAAAAAGCCCAAGAAGCAGAAGAGCTTTTACGGTTTCATTGCATGCTAATCAATAAACTCGGCAACAGTATTGAACGTTTAACCTGGGAAGAGGTGCGATACTTGTCCAATTGGGACGCAGAAAAATATCGCCAAGGAGTTTAGTATGCAAATCATTATTCCTATGTCTGGTGTTGGTCAACGCTTCATTAATGCTGGTTATCAACAACCTAAACCATTAATTGAAATTGATGGTAAACCCATTATCCAGCATGTTGTTGAGCTATTTCCTGGCGAATCAAACTTTACTTTTATCTGCAATCAACCGCATTTAGAGCAAACACCGATGCGTGATGTTTTAAATGCATTGGCACCTTCAGCGCAGATAGTGGCTATAGACTCCCACAAATTAGGGCCAGTGTATGCTGTTGCACAAGTGTTTGACCGTATTAAAGATGATGAAGAAGTCATCGTCAATTATTGCGATTTTGGCACTTATTGGGATTACTTCGATTTTCTAAAGCATACACGGGACCGAGATGCTGATGGTGCCATACCCGCTTATAAGGGGTTTCACCCGCATATGCTTGGCAGTACTAACTATGCATTTATGCGCGATGAAAAACAATGGATGCGCGAAATTAAAGAAAAGTCACCGTTCACTGACGACCGAACACAAGAATATGCATCGAACGGTACTTACTATTTTAAACAAGGTCGATATGTTAAAAAATACTTTAACGCTTTAATGGAACAAAAACATCACTTGAAAGGTGAGTACTACGTCAGTTTAGTCTATAACTTGTTGATTCAAGATCAACGAAAAGTTTCTATTTACGAAATACAACATATGTTGCAATGGGGAACACCGCAAGATGTTAGCGAGTATATGGCTTGGAGTCATTACTTTCGCCACATATTGTCAAAAACACAAGCAATACCCCGTCTCAAAAATAGTGTCACTTTAATTCCATTGGCTGGTAGAGGAAGTCGTTTTGTTAAGGAAGGTTATAAGACACCGAAACCCTTATTGGATGTCAGTGGTAAGCCTATGATCATTCAGGCCAATCAAAGTTTACCATCGAGTGAAAAAAATCGTTATGTGTGTTTGCAAGAACATATCAACAATTATCATTTGGATAAAAAACTACGTGATTATCAACCCGATTGCGATGTGATCTCGATTAATCAAGTCACTGAAGGGCAGGCAATAACCTGTCAACTTGGTTTAGAGGGTGTTGATGAAAATGCGAGTTTGACCATTGGAGCTTGTGATAATGGCATGCTGTGGGATGCTGAAAAATACCAACAACTCATCACTGATGAAACCATAGACGGCATAATATGGACGTTTGTAAATCATCCTTCATCGCGCAATCACCCAGAAATGTATGGTTGGGTCAAAACATGCGATGCTATAGCTACGGGTGTTAGTGTGAAGAAAGCTATTTCGGAAACGCCAGAGAAAGATCATGCGGTGGTGGGAACATTCTGGTTTCGTCGTGTATCTTTGTTCCAAAAAGGATTAGCGTATTTATTGGAGAATAATGTACGTATTAATAATGAATTTTATGTGGATAGTCTAATGGATGCATTAATCACATTAAACTATCGAATTGCCGTTTTTCCTGTAGATGCCTATTTAGGTTGGGGAACACCGAGTGATTATGAAACTTTTCGTTATTGGCAAAGTTATTTTCATAAAACATCAAGTCATGCTTATCAATTGCAACAAGATCCCACGGTTGAAAGTGAAAAAATAGCAACACTTGAAAAAACGTTTTTTAAATTTAAACAAAAATTTGTATAAAGTCTTATTTTTGAAACAAAAAAATACAATTATCAACTAATAGATAAACTTTAGGGTAACTGTGGCTGGTTAATCATTGTGCTATAAAAATCTTTCTTTATATTGTTTAACATAAAGGAAACGTATAATGATAAACATGTTAAAATCTTGGGTTTTAGTTACACCTTTTGTTTTTACTGTTGCAAGTCAAGCGAACACTGCCACACCTGAAGAACAAGCGCAGGCTCAACTACTTTCGAGTGCGCGCCAATTCATTCAATTTCCACGTTACACGAATGAAGAAAAGCAAACTATTGCTAATCAAGCTCAACGTTTATTAAGTATTTATGTAAACCGCGAAAATAAAAAAATACTCTATGGAGATGCTGTTGATGCCATACCGCGGATTAATGCGATACAACGCAATGCCATTCAATTATCCGATGCCGACTTACATACACAAATTCAAGAGGTTTTTGAATCACAAAGAGATCTGCATTTAAATTATTTCTATCCAAGACCTCACTCTTGTTTTGTTGCTTCACAGCTTTTTTCATTAAAAGAAATTTATTCACCCACTCAAGAACGTAAAGCCGTGATTAGTAATGTGTTAACGAATTTTAGTGATTTAGTTCCAGCTATCACGAATCTGCAACTCGGCGATGAGATTGTTAGCATTGATAATCAATCGTTAGAGACTTTAGTTGACTCTTTAATTGTGGAAGGTGCGGGAGCCAACAATTTTGCAGGTTTTAAAAGAGCTTTAGCCAAAGTCACCTTTAGGACTTTTCGTAGCGATACCCTTCCTAGTGATAATCAAGTGACCTACACCTTCAAACGGGCCAGTAATGGTAGTGAATATCAAATAAGCTTACCCTGGATTAGCGTTGGAGACGAAACCTGTCTAGAAGCAAGTTTGAGTGATGGTACAAATACTAATACGGTTAATTTTGCTGTTAACGATCCGCTTATTGCACTGACTGAGAATTCACAAGATGATTTCCAAAAACAGTATAATGCTCACTTTGGAAAACCGGCTCTCAGTAATAGTAATTTTTCTGTTAACCCAACAATAGACACTACGATACAGTGGGGGCTTCTTAATAACAGTCAAGGGCGCTTTGGGTATTTGTCATTATCTTCCATGGTTCCTGCAACTGGCATCGTGGGCGGTGTAGAAATTATTAGTAATCTTTTAACCAATGAATTATCAGATACTGATGGTCTGATTATTGACATACGAGATAATGGTGGAGGCTTTATTGTGTATGCTGAAATATTGCCACAATTATTTTCACCAGAATTTGTAGAGCCTTACAAAAAAAGAGCGCTTAAAGCAGAGCTCAATGAACTTATCTTTGTAGATTTGGCTTTAGAGGGTGATGATTGGAAAAATGCTTATGAGGATATTATTGGTACTAGTGCAACCTATACTCAGCCGATAGAGATCACCTCATTATCTTTTGCTAACGATTTTATGGGACAGCTGTATTTTAAACCTGTTGCTGTTTTAACCAATGCCGCCTGTTATTCTGCATGTGATCTGTTGGCTGGACTCATGCAAGATTTTGGCAACTCTACTTTGTGGGGTGAAGATCTCTTAACGGGCGCGGGTGGTGCCAATGTGATTGGCTTTAATGGGGTGCTCATCAATGCTTTTCAATTGGATAATTTGCCTGAAAGTGGCATTCAAGCGCTACCAGGAGGGCAAGATATGCGAGTCGCATGGAGACAAACCATACGTACAGGTGATAGCGAAAATCGTGTCATCGAAGATTTAGGCGTGTCTGTGGAGCGTCGAGCAAGGCCTACTGTTGCAGATATACAAGGAAATACCCAATCGCAATTTGACCGTATTGCTTCGGACTTAAATTACCAATCCTACGATAAAGAAGGCTCTATTATTTTTGAACAAGATGGACGATTTTTATTGGATGATACTATTGGGCAATTATTTTTGGGATACGAAATTGATGTCGATGCTTCGCTGACACTAAAAACGCAGGTTTTTGATACTGACCAAATCAATGTGTATGTCAATGGTAGTAAAGTCAATACATTGAGCGTTTTTAGTGGTTCACAAGGTAAAACACTCAATATCAGTTTACCGGCAACAGCTTTTGAAACAGGAAAAGCATTTCTTAAGCTAGAAGGTATTAATTTTGGTGATGTGTCTTGGCGTGTTAATCGCTTAATTAACAAGATTGAATAACAGTAAACTAAAAGTTTAGTGAGCACATTTATTAAAAAACAGGAGCCTTATTGAAAGGTTTCCTGTTTTTCGAACACGTTTATTAAAAACTCGAAGTAATAATTATCTTTAAAATTTTCAAAATCCTAATGTTCACTTGAATTAACACAATTTCCTAACCAAAATTGACTAATTTGTTAATAAATCCCTTGAGATTTGGCTAACAAAAGAAAATAATTTCAGCTTTTTAGATGAAGGAAATTGACATGGATAAGAAAAATGAATTACCTGTTGCTTTTATGCTTATCGTGGCATTTTTGCAAGGTGTTATTTTACTTTTCTTACATCAATCGTTTAATTATGATTATTGGCCCCATAAATCACCTCAATGGTTTTTACCTTTATTTAATATTGCGTTAATTTGGCCGACTTTATTATTGTTAAGTATAACGATTGAAAATATAAAAACATTGTTGATGTGGGTTTCAGGATATACGCTTTTCACTTGCTTATTAGGGTATTACATTGGCTATCAAGGTTTACCTATTGACGAAGTGACATTAAATGATAATTTACTCTTTCCCTACTTTGTAACCCTAGCCATCGCAAGTTTTAAAGCACTTTTATATATTCAGCATTTTTTAAGTGGCAAAGCTTTATCCTATACTGCATTATTTGCTTGGTCCTGGCGTAATTTTTTGACATTAGGTCTTGCGTTATTAATGACAGGTGGGTTTGGACTGATCTTAATTCTTTGGGCACAATTGTTTAAAGCCATCGATATTGATTTTTATGCGAATTTATTTGAACAAGCAAACTTCCTTTACCCGTGTTTAGCAATTGTCAATGGAATTGGTATTGTATTATTTCGTAACTTATCTCATGTGATAGATACCATTACACGTCTACAACAGACATTGTTTAAATTTTTATTAATTGTACTCGCTTTTATGTCGTTATTATTCTTAATGGCATTACCGATGGCAGGTATGAATAAACTGTGGGACAGTGGCGGTAGCTATTTAATTTTGTGGATGCAAGCGCTTTTGCTGTTCTTCATTAATGCCGTTTACCAAGATGATGTTAAATCTCGCCCCTACTCTCTATGGTTACATCGTTTTATTGCTTTTACTGTTATTTTATTGCCTATTTATAGTGTGATCAGTTTTTATGGCATGTATCTGCGTGTTGAACAATATGGTTGGAGCCTTACACGTTGTTGGGGGTTTTTTATTTGGGCGCTACTGGCGATATTTCCATTGGGGTATCTCCAGGGTATTATCAAATATAAAGATCACTGGATAACACAATTAAGCCGTATCAATGTCATTATGGGAATTGTGGTGATAGTAGCAGCGTTACTGGTTAACTCGCCATTATTAGACTTTAGAAAATTCGTTGTATCCAGTCAGCTTGCGCGATTAGAAGATCAAATTATCACTATTGATGAGTTAGATTTAAATTACTTCCAAAAAGCGTTGGCTCGGCCCGGCTATTTAGCTTTATTAGAATTAAAGCAACAATATGAAGATCTGGATGAAAAAATTATTGTCTCTTCATCAAGACGCGGAGTGACTCATGAAGAGTCTCTAGAAAAAATGAATCTTGCTCAGTTCAATCAATCTGTACAATGGATTAATACATCTACCTTGCAGAAGGATGCAAAAAAATCTCTCATTAATACTATTTATGCACTCTCTTGTCACACAGATTGCCGTGAAGGGTCGGAGGAAAACTTCTATCTTTATGAACTTGATTTAAATAATAGTCAGGAGAGTTTCGAGTATTTATATATTCACAAGAAAAAAACATTAACCTACTTTACACTCTATTTTTATGAACAGGGTAATTGGAACAGTAGGATAGTGCATAGAAGAGATTATAAACGATCGTTTGAGGAAACCGACGCCTTAATTGAACGTATAAAATCCGGTGAATTACAGGTGGTAAAACCTCAATGGATGGATTTTAAAATTGGTGATTTTTATTTCCGAGTAAATTGACGTTACAAAGAGCTGATTCACAG
>JBCCZV010000088.1:0-15606 GCA_039187085.1 Pseudomonadota bacterium | reverse complement strand
TTTTGAAACATAATACCTTGAATAAGGTCACTGTATAAATGCGGCGATGATAGTAACTGGTTTCACCCTCAATGATAATGGTGATGGTTACTACCATCGCTTTTCAATGAAGACAAAAACAAGTTTTATCATTGGGATACATTTGGTACGTTTATCTCGCGTTTCAAGTTTAGTGGTTTATTAAGGTTCGATAATTTTCCCTTGCCAATCCAATACATTTCCAGAATCTTCGGGAGCTAGATTTTCAATAACTTTTAAAAGATAGTGGGCTGATTCTTCAGGAGAGAAGAGCTTTTTTGCTCCACTTTGAAAAGGCTTTGATAAATTCGTATCAACTGTGCCTGGATGCAACCCAATGATCGATAAGTTTTTACGTTGTCTTTGCACTTCAATGCTCGCACACTTAATTAACATGTTCAGTGCTGATTTTGAAGAACGATACGCATACCACCCACCGAGGCGATTATCACTTATACTTCCTACCCGAGCCGATAGAAAGCTCATCACTGCCTTCTGAGATGTAACCATCAGTGGAAAAAAGTGTTTGATAACAAGTGCAGGAGCAAAAGTATTGACCTTGAAAACTTGTTCTAAAGCGTCTAACTCAAGCGATTTTAATGTTTTTTCTGGTTTTATCGCGTCGGTATGTAATAATCCTGTGGTATTGATAAGACAATGATAACGAGTGCCTTTCAAGTCATGGCAAAGCGACTCTAACTCACTAGGCTCCGTGATATTGCACTGAAAGTGCCTGTAAGCAGAATGACTTATAGCTTCGAATTTGTGGGTAGAACGAGAAAATGTGTCAATACCGCTAACATCCTGACTTGATAACAGAAGCTTTAGTAGGGCTTCGCCGATTCCACCAGAGCTTCCGATAAGCGCAACCTGAATAGGCTCTTTAAATGAGGGAAGTTGCATCATTTACGAGAGGGATTGCCTATCATTTCATCGTAAGCAGAATCTATCTCTAATTTCACAGTTGCACCTACAGAGTGAGCAATTTCTTCGATGCAATGGAAATTTCGAAACACTTGAGGCTCATCGCAGTTCGGCTTCTGCAAATAATCAATATTTTGTCCCTTCTTTATTGATAACAAATAGATGCCACCTTCAAAAGACTGAGCAGATAATTCATGAGTCGATGATTGGTAACTGCGTTTTAATTCGGTAAGTGTCATTGCTGATCTCCGTCTTGGCAAATTTATTCAATCGTGTATCAATACGTTTTAAAAATATAGCATCAATTATTTATGTAACGCATATTTTTAGACTAAAGATCAGTAACGACGTTATTTAATGTGGTTTGACCAGAAAAATTGCAACCTTTATTTAGTCATAGCACAACTCACCATAACTTAGTTAAATGAATTCCTCTTCGTCCATATACTTTTGTAATACCTTAGGTACTCGAATATCACCATTAGACATTTGATAATTTTCTAAAACAGCTACTAACGTTCGACCCACTGCAAGCCCTGAGCCGTTGAGAGAGTGCAGCAATTCCGGTTTACCAGTTTCTGGATTTCTCCAACGTGCCTGCATACGCCGCGTTTGAAAATCTTCAAAGTTACTGCAAGAAGATATTTCCCTAAAAGTATTTTGTCCAGGCAACCATACTTCAATATCGTAGGTTTTAGCCGCTGAGAAACCAACATCGCCGCCACAAAGATTTACAATTCGGTAAGGCAATTCAAGGGATTGTAATATTTTTTCGGCGTGACTTAAAAGTGTTTCAAGCGCTTGATAAGAATCTGCTGGTTTGACAAGTTGCACAAGTTCAACTTTTTCGAACTGATGTTGCCGAATCAATCCACGTGTGTCTCGCCCAGCTGAACCGGCTTCACTGCGAAAACAAGGTGTATGGGCAGTCCACTTTATGGGCAGATCATCGGAAGACAAAATTGTGTCTCGCGCCAAATTGGTTACAGGAACTTCAGCGGTTGGAATAAGATACCATTGATGACCATCTTGTTCTGCCATTTGAATTTTGAAGGCATCTTCCTCAAATTTCGGTAATTGGCCGGTTCCTGTTAAACTGTCTTGATTCACTATATATGGAACATACACTTCGGTATATCCGTGCTCTTGGGTATGCGTATCTAACATAAATTGAGTAATTGCACGATGTAATTTTGCTAGTGATCCTTGCATCACGGCAAATCGAGACCCGGTAATTTTTGCAGCGAGTGGTAAATCAAGACCTTTTGCTTCTCCAAGTGAAACATGATCTTTTACGTCAAAATCAAACTCGGGTATTACACCCCAACGTTTAATTTCTTGGTTGTCTTCTTCATCTTTTCCTTCAGGCACAGATTTATGTAAAAGATTAGGTATGCCCAAAATCAATTCTTGCATCTGTTCTTGTATTTGGTTTAAGCGTTGTTTTTTTTCATTAAGCTTCTCACCTAATTCATTAACTGTTTTTAAAATATCATCAACAGGCTCGCCATTACGTTTTGCGATACCAATTTGTTTTGATTGGCTATTTCTTTCACCTTGTAGGGACTCTGTATCCACTTGAACTTGTTTTCGTTCTGCTTCTAAAGCTTGTATTGCAGACACATCTAAAACAAAACCTCGACGTTTTAAATTGACTGCAACCTCTTCTAGTTGATTTCTTAAGTTTTTGGGATCAATCATAATAATTTACTTCATGGTTGTTAATTTTAATGTCAGTAAGATACCTATATAGGTAGCCATTAAACACAGCACTAAACTCATCGCTATATTTAATAATGCTTTCAAATAATCACCGTGTTGAAATAACACGATAGTATCCAGCGAAAATGCAGAAAATGTGGTAAAAGATCCAAGAAACCCAACGCTAAAACCTAAGCGCAGAGATTCAGGTAAGTCTGAGTAGACCGTTTGAGTTAAACTATAAAAACACCCCATCACCAAACAGCCTATAATATTAATCACCAGAATAATCACTGGAAAGCTTTTATAAATAGAATCTTGTAAGTATAAACTCAATGATAAACGCAACAAGGCCCCAGTTGCACCACCACAGGCCACTAAAAGCCATGTTGTTGTTGAGATCATCATTTGTTTCTATGTTTTTCTTGAGAATCGAGTTGTTTTAACCACATCAATTTCTCTTTAATTTTAATTTCTAAACCACGCTCAACAGGTTTATAATATTGCACAGGAGTTTTGGACTCTGGAAAATAATTTTCACCGGCGGCATAGCCGTAAGGCTCATCGTGGGCATAACGATAGGCTTTTCCGTAATCTAAGGATTTCATAAGTTTTGTTGGAGCATTCCTTAAATGTAAAGGGACTTCATGATGACCACTCGATTTAACATCTGAAGAAGCTTTATTAAATGCGGAATAAACTGCGTTACTTTTTGCTGCACAAGCAAGATAAATTATAGACTGAGCTAATGCAAGTTCCCCTTCCGGGCTGCCCAGTCTTTCTAAGACTTCCCAGGCGTTTAAGGTAATGGTCAAGGCCTTCGGATCGGCATTGCCTATATCTTCACTTGCCATTCGTAACGCACGCCTCGCAATATAAAAGGGATCACAACCGCCATCTAACATGCGGCAAAGCCAGTAAAGTGCAGCATCAGGATCAGAGCCACGCACCGATTTATGCAAAGCAGAAATCTGATCATAAAAATGCTCGCCCATTTTATCAAAAGCGCGCAACGAATGCTTTAAGGTCTCATTGAGGAGCCCTTCATGACATTGTTTCCCGTTGGGAGTTGATTCAGCCAAATCGTTGAGCATTTCAAGTAGACTTAAAAGACGTCTTGCATCACCATTAGCCACTTCTATCAAGCGTTTTTTTACGTTAGATTCAAGTTGTAAGTTTTCTTGACCTAAACCGTTTATCGTATCGCTTAGGGCGCGATCTAGTAGAGCCTGCAAGTCTTGTTCTTTTAAAGATTGCAATACATACACTCGCAGCCGACTCAGTAATGCGTTATTTAATTCAAATGAAGGGTTTTCTGTAGTTGCTCCAATTAAAGTAATGGTGCCATTTTCAACATGATGCAAAAAAGCATCTTGTTGCGCTTTATTAAAACGATGAATCTCGTCTACAAAGACAATCGTTGGAATTTTTTGCTGTTGCTTATTTTCAGCTTCAGTCATCGCTTGGCGAATTTCTTTAACGCCCGCTAACACGGCTGAGAGTTTAATAAAGTTTGCTGAGGAATAACTGGCTATCAATTGAGCGAGAGTCGTTTTGCCTGTACCAGGAGGCCCCCAAAATACCATAGAGTGTAGACGCCCTGCTTCTACAGCACGGCGTAAAGGTTTGTTAGCCCCCAGTAAATGTCGTTGGCCAATAAAGTGTTCTAATTTTTCTGGCCGTAACCTTTCTGCTAAAGGACGTCCAATTGCATCATCGTGCATAGCAACACTAAACAAAAAATAGGAGACTAGCCGATAAATACATTAAGGCTTTTCTCTAGCATCAATGATATCCATCGATTTATTAGGCACAAATTCAAAGGTTTCTGATGCAATAGGCTGATTAATTTTGGATTCATAAAAATTCACAAGCGTTGTTTGGCCAATACCATCTTTCAACCAAAGTTCTAATAGGCTTTCTTTTCGAAATGTTAACGTCATTGATTCAAACATGCTGCCTTTATCTTTAGGTGTTAATTTATAAATTTCTCGGCCATCTTCATCACTTCCAATATATTTTACCTGAAAGTTTTTTTCGACATTCGCATTCGCTTGACTTAATAATAATGCCGGTGTATCTCCTAAGCTTTCTCCTAGGTTTTGTCGCGTCACTTGCTCCAAGTCATAATCAATAACCCATAACTCTTTATCTTTTGCAATAAGAAGTTCGTGGAATGGAGAAATTATCTCCCATCGAAATTGATTAGGTCTGGATAATTGGAAACGCCCTTGATTTTCATTGAGTAAACGCTGACGCTCATCATAAATTTTTTGTGTAAATTTTGCATCAAATGAGCGCAAATCATTTAATAAGCGTGTCACCCTTTCCGTGGCAGGCATTGGTACAATATTCGCTTTCTCTTTGTCTTCTGCTGCTGATAGGGACCCACTCAAAATGAATGCAGAACACGATAATGTTAATAAAACCATACGCCAATATCTAAGTGGATCGATAGATGGATTCTTCATAGTAAATCTTTAACTCCTTAAATTAATCAGCAAGAGCGGGCGGAGCAAGCACTTCACGCGTTCCATTGGACTGCATCTCAGAAACAACGCCAGCCGCTTCCATTTCTTCTATCATGCGAGCTGCACGGTTATAACCAATTTTTAGTCTTCGTTGTACACCAGATATAGAAGCTTTTCTAGATTCTATAACGATGGCAACAGCTTTGTCGTATAAAGGATCTTGTTCCGTATCCGAATCTGATTCTCTGGTTTCACCAGGTATCACTACATCTGCATCAATATTACCTTCAAGCAGGTCTTCAATATATTGCGGACTACCGCGTTTTTTCCAATCTTGCACGACTCGGTGAACTTCGTCGTCATCAACAAAAGCACCATGTATGCGAGTAGGCACACTAGTACCTGCAGGCTGGTAAAGCATATCCCCCTGACCTAAGAGTTGTTCTGCACCTGGCTGATCTAAAATAGTGCGCGAGTCAATTTTCGAAGAGACTTGGAAAGCGATCCGTGTTGGGATATTCGCTTTAATTAAGCCCGTTAATACATCAACTGAAGGTCTTTGAGTAGCAAGTACCAAATGAATACCTGCTGCTCTGGCTTTTTGAGCAATTCTAGCAATTAACTCTTCAACCTTTTTACCGACAATCATCATCATATCAGCAAGTTCGTCAATCACGACAACAATAGCGGGCAATTCTTCCAAAAATGGAGCTGTTTCTTCTAAACCGTCGGTTGGTTTCCAAAGAGGATCTTGGATTGGCTCTTTTTTCGATAAAGCCTCAGAAACTTTACGGTTGAAGCCAGCTAAGTTTCTGACTCCCATACACGACATTAACTTATAGCGTCGCTCCATTTCTCCAACACACCATCGCAAAGCATTAGCTGCTTCTTTCATGTCAGTCACCACGGGTGCAAGCAGATGAGGAATTCCTTCATACACTGAAAGTTCAAGCATTTTTGGATCAATCATAACAAGACGCAACTGCTCTGGTGAACACTTGTATAGCAGACTGAGAATCATTGCATTTAAGCCAACAGATTTACCGGAACCTGTAGTACCAGCTACTAAGCAATGAGGCATTTTTGCGAGATTAACGACTATAGCATGACCAGAAATATCTTTGCCCATTCCCATGGTTAAGTAAGATTTAGATTTATCAAAAGCTTTTGAGGCGATGACTTCGCTCAATCTCACCATCTCTCTCGATTCATTAGGCAGTTCAAGACCGATAGTGGACTTTCCTGGAATGACCTCGACGACTCGAACTGAAATCACTGATAAAGCTCTCGCCAAATCCTTCGCCAAGTTAGATATTTTTGCAACTTTAATGCCAGGAGCTAAATCCAGTTCAAAGCGTGTAATAACAGGTCCAGGATTCACAGCGACTACATTAGCCTGAACACCAAAATCTGCCAACCTCAACTCGACTAAACGAGCAATCTCATTAAGTGACTCCTCAGAAACTTTGTTTTCACTGACTTGGGCTGGATCAAGTAACCCAATAGCAGGAAGTTCTCCGAGAGTTGGGTCAGAAAACATTTCTACTTGGCGCTCTTTTTCAGCTCGTGCGCTGAGTACTTGAGGTTGCATTGTAGGTTCGATACGCAACGACTTAGCCCTTTTTTTCTCTTTTTTGCTTTTCTCAGTCGTTATTTTTTTAATAGGTAACTGAGGCTCTTTCAATAACGCAGGCAGACTCTTACGATCTTTTCGATAAGTGCTCCACTTTAGATGGGTAGACGCAGCGATGCCAAGCGTTTTAGCACCGATCCACTCCATCAAATCTAACCAGGAAAACCCTGTACCTAATGTGAACCCTGAAAGGAATAAAGCGATTAGAACTAGTGTCGAGCCAAGTAAGCTAAGTTGTGGCTGTAATATATCGATCACGAGTTGGCCGGTCAAACCTCCAGACAAATAACTGGGTTGATCAGCAAAATGTAAAGCCAGTAAACCAGAAGCGCTTAAACAAGTAATTAACAGTCCTGCAACCCGAAGCACAACCAAAGATGTGAAATCTTTTTTTACAGTATTTTTCGCTCTAACAATAAACATTGCCAGTAAAGCGATACAAATAGGAATTAGAAAGGCTAAGTAACCCAGTAAACTTAATAAAATACTTGATAACCATGCGCCTGCTTTTCCGCCACTATTATATATTTCGCGTTCTTGCAGTGTTTCCCCTGTATATACCCAGCTTGGATCTTCGTGATGATACGTAAAAATAGCAACCCACAAATAAAGCGCCAAACCCAAAAGGAGAATCATAATTCCCTCTTTGATACGTTTAGCTGTTGTACTGGTTACTTCTTCATTAAGAGTAGGCAAAGCTTGTTTATCTTTTTTCATATGCCTATTTTAACTTAGCCTTGATTTCGTTACCAAGTTGTAAATCCAATGAATCCCTCTTAATCTGTTTCAAAATTAAGAGGGATAGTGACAGTTTCTTTGACTTGTTCCATAACAACGTAAGTCCGGGAACCCGCCACACTCGGCAAAGTGAGTAAAGTCTCCCCGAGAAGCTTTCGATAAGCACCAATATCGGGCACTCTTGCTTTGACCAAATAATCAAAATCGCCTGAGACCAAATGGCATTCTAAAACTTGTGGCAACCTATCGACTTCAAGCTTAAACTCTTCAAACACATCTGGCGATGTTCTGCTTAAACGAATTTCAACATAGACTAAAAGTTCAGCATCTAGTAATTCAGGATTGAGCAATGCAGCGTATCCCACAATGTAACCAGATTTTTCTAATCGTTTGACTCGTTCAAGACAGGGTGTAGGACTGAGGCCAACACGCCTCGCCAATTCGACATTGGATAAACGTCCATCGCGCTGAAGTTCATCGAGAATTTTTCTATCAATGCGATCAATAGCTCTTAAGTGATTTCTACTCATTCGTTTTACTCTACACTATTGCAATATTATGCTACAAACTCAACAATTATTAGCATAATCAGCAATAAATAACAAATATTTAGTGTGATATTCTGGCTATTCGCCGATATACTAGTTAAACATTTTTTTGAGTTATGAGGTATGTTTCATATGTTAATCGGTGTTCCAAAAGAAATAAAAAACCATGAATATCGTGTTGGAATGGTTCCTGCTAGTGTACGCGAATTGGTTGCACACGGCCATCAGGTTGTTGTTGAACATAACGCAGGGATTGGAATCGGCTTCACCGACGAAGATTATGTCAAAGCAGGAGCACAAATTGCTCCTGATGCTGAAAGTGTTTTTTCTAAAGCAGAAATGATTGTCAAAGTTAAGGAACCTTTAGCTGAAGAGCGAGCTCGATTAAATGATAATCATTTGCTATTTACATATTTGCACCTTGCACCTGATGCACCTCAAACTCAAGATCTCGTTAACAGCGGTGCGACTTGCATTGCTTACGAAACAGTGACCGCTGATGATGGTTCACTCCCACTTCTAGCACCTATGTCAGAAGTTGCAGGGCGTATGTCTATACAAGCAGGAGCGCAATGTTTAGAAAAGTCGCACCAAGGACGCGGTATGTTACTAGGTGGAGTACCTGGTGTTGAACCTGCCAAAGTCACTATCATTGGTGGTGGAGTCGTAGGTTCGAATGCAACTCGAATGGCATTAGGTATGGGTGCTGAAGTTGTAGTTTTAGATAGAAATCTCGATGTACTTCGCCGTGTAATTACGCAGTTTGGCACACAAGTAAAAACCGTGTTTTCTAGCAGAGACGCTTTAGAGCGACATGTTCTTGATGCCGATTTAGTCATCGGTGGCGTTTTGATTCCTGGAGCAGCGGCACCTAAACTCGTCACGAAAGAAATGATCTCTGCAATGAAATCTGGAGCAGCTCTTGTGGATGTTGCCATCGATCAAGGCGGGTGTTTTGAGACGTCAAAGGCTACGACTCATGCTGAACCAACCTACATTGTTGATAATTGTGTGCATTATTGTGTAGCGAATATGCCTGGTGCCGTGCCTCGCACTTCAACTTTCGCTCTTAACAACGCTACTCTACCCTTTATTATTCAACTGGCCAATAAGGGTTACAAAAAAGCGTTAAGTGATGACAGACATTTGCTTAATGGTTTAAATGTAATTGCTGGAAAAGTGACCTGCGAAAGTGTAGCAGCAAACCTTGGTTATGATTACGTTTCTCCACAAACAGCACTTAATATCTAAACGTATTTTTAATTTCGGGGAAAGACTAGCTCGATTAGCTTTCCCCTATCTTCGAATCTTTCTTTTCAAATCTACAGGACAGCGGGTTTTCTGCTAACAATCTGAGATACTTCCAGTATTAATTTCCTTATCATAAAGTGATGAGAGTCTTCAGCAGTTTCGTAATACAATTAGAATAGTGACATAACATTATGATAATTTTTGGTAATGTGACTAATTGATTAATTTAAGGTGTGACCCCATACCTACAACAAAGATAAATTGATTAGCAATTTATCGTAAAATGGATAAGTAGAGATAAATTTTATGACTGAACCTAAACATTCCAGATTGTTAATTCTAGGCTCCGGGCCAGCAGGCTATACTGCTGCAGTTTATGCCGCACGCGCAAACTTATCACCCACATTAATAACTGGCATGCAACAAGGCGGTCAATTAACCATCACTACAGATGTTGATAATTGGCCGGGGGATAACGAAGGTGTTCAAGGGCCTGAACTTATGGTAAGAATGCAAAAGCATGCTGAGCGTTTCGGAACAGATATTATATTTGATCATATACATACTACCGATGTTTCTAAAAAACCTTTTGTCTTAACTGGCGATCAAGGCACTTATACCTGTGATGCTCTGATTATTGCAACGGGTGCCTCTGCGAAATACTTAGGACTAGAATCTGAACAGGCTTTTATGGGAAAAGGTGTATCAGCATGTGCAACATGTGACGGATTTTTCTATAAAAATCAACCAGTTGCAGTTATAGGTGGTGGTAATACCGCTGTAGAAGAAGCATTATATTTGTCAAATATTGCTAGTGAAGTGCACTTCATACATCGTCGTGATAAATTACGTGCAGAAAAAATATTGCAAGATAAACTTTTTGAAAAATCTAAGTCAGGAAACATAAAGTTGCATTGGAATCGCACGTTGAAAGAAGTACTCGGTGATGAAAAAGGCGTCACCGGAATACAAATTACTGATGTTGAAAACGATGCAATAGAAAGCCTTGATGTGATGGGTTTGTTTATTGCCATTGGACACCAGCCCAATACAGAAATATTCAATGGCCAACTGGATATGAAGGATGGTTATATCAATATTCAAGGTGGTTTGCAGGGCAACGCCACTCAAACGAGTGTTCCAGGTGTTTTTGCTGCAGGTGATGTTGCTGACCAGGTTTATCGCCAAGCTATTACTTCTGCTGGTGCAGGCTGTATGGCTGCTTTAGATGCAGAAAAGTTTTTGGACGATTAAACCTTAACTTTAATTAAGCCGTTAATATGGGATTTCAGTAAGGAATGATATTCTTTTATTAGAGGTCCCTCAAATCTTTTAGCTCATTATAAAACATGCATTTGTTCCAACATTTTTTGATAAACATAGGCATGTAATGTTAATCTATCATCTTCATCTTTTATCTTAAATTGCAACCCGTGACTCATCATTTCTCTTTCGTTCTTCTCTTCCGATGATGCGACGCTGCGGCAAATAGCACTCAATACTAACAGCCTTTCTATATCCGCCACATTGACTTCTATTGTTAAAGAAATAGCATCATCAACCGCGCATAATTGTTTTGCTGCGATCATACGCGCACCAACTGGACTAATATCAATAAGTTGCGCAGTTTGCGTCGTGTTGTTTTTATCATTTTCTTTACGTATTGTTGTGGTTATAGATGTTGACACTCGATGTGCTTTTCGAACTTCCATTGTTTCAATATTGTCTGGAATTTCAAGATGCAAATAAGGAAATGGTATCGTCCTTATGTATATAATATTGGTTTTAAAACCGGTTACAGAATTGTGCACAGCAAATCGAATAATAACTTTTTGTTTTTCTTTTAAGGCAACTAACCGGCCTTGCCCTAAATAGGGGGCTGTCGTTAGCAAAGACTTTCCTGCAACATAGCCTATGACTCTAACAGGATATCTTGCATTTGGGTCCGAAAGTTGCTGAAGTTGCAATAAATCACCAATTTGCAGCCCCATTTCCTCTAATTTCATGCTTTAATCTACTACCGTTTTTTACCTGAACAATAAACTTATAATGTTTTGCTAAACACTTATTGTTTAAATAATAGTCTCTTAACTTTACATTGGATGATTTTTTTATTGTAGATTAAGATATGCTTTATTATCTAACCTATTGATTGTGCATTACGGAAATTAACGATTGAACGAATTTGAAGTTATTAATTTAGACTATAACCCTAACGGATTTCCTAATCCACTAACTATAAAAGCACATCCAGATGGGCTAATGGCTGTGGGTGGAAATTTAACCGTTTCATCGCTAGAGCAGGCATATCGACGCGGCATATTTCCCTGGTTTAGTGAAGGCCAGCCTTATTTATGGTGGAGTCCTGATCCAAGATGCGTGTTTTTTCTGGATGCTGTTAAAGTATCAAAAAATATGGCTAAACTTATAAGAAAAGAGAAATTTCACGTCACTCTCAACCAATGTTTTTCTGGTGTCATTCAGAATTGTGCGTCTATTCCCAGATCACATGAAGAAGGTACTTGGATTACCAATGAAATGCAATCGGCTTATATTCAGTGTCATCAAGCAGGAATCGCCCATTCAGTTGAAGTATGGTTCGAAAAAAAACTAGTTGGCGGCTTGTATGGTATGAGCATAGGCCCATTCTTTTTTGGAGAATCTATGTTTAGCCTGATGGCCAACACTTCAAAAATAGCACTTATTTATTTGAGTAAACTACTGCAAAAATACCAGTTTAAATTAATTGATTGCCAAGTACCCAACTCACATCTATTTTCATTAGGTGCTGTACAAATTAAACGTTCTGATTTTATCACTATTTTGAACAGACACATCAACGATAAAACTGACTTAACTCTTTGGAAAGAAGACATAGGTAGCCTGAAGTGAGCAAACAACAACATTTAAATGTCAGCCCAATTCATTTTTATGCAACACCACCCCATGAGTGCTCTTATATTCCATCAAAACTTGCCACTACGGTTTTTGTTGATCCAAATCTCCCCTTAAAACAAAATATATATCAGCTACTTACTCGACATGGGTTTAGGCGATCCGGAGAACATATTTATAAACCTCAATGCGAGAACTGTCAGCAATGTATCCCTGTGAGATTACCAGTCAAAGATTTCAAAGCGACAAGAAATCAAAAACGAGTACTTCGCAAAAACAAAAACTTACATGTGTCGTTAAAGCCTGGTTCTTACACTCGTGAGTATTACGCTCTCTATGATAGATATATTCGAGAAAGGCACTCTGACGGTGATATGTATCCACCGAATCAAGAGCAATTTGAGAAATTTTTATTGTGCGACTGGAGTCAAACACAGTTTATTGAATTTAGAAATCCTGAAAAGGAATTAATTTCAGTTGCAGTCATTGACCCCATGGAAGATGGTTTCTCCGCTGTTTATACCTTTTTTGAACCTTCTCTGCACCATTTGTCTTTAGGCAAGCTTGCTATCCTCACCCAAATTGAGCTGTTAAAAGAAAAACATCTGCCTTATCTCTATCTCGGATATTATATTAAAAGCTGTAAAAAAATGAATTACAAAACAGAGTACCGACCTATAGAATGCTTGATTAACGAACAATGGTGCACTCTAACTTAAGAATAAGCGTTATTTAACGAGCCTCACAACTTCGAGAATAGCTAAAGCCGCGCAAAATCTTTGCTTATTTGTTTAAAATCAGGCATCATGCGCAACTATATTTCATTTAGGGTTCTGGCAAATCGTTCGGGCCTCACCTTAAGTATCAGATAATTGGAGTGATAAAGTTTACGATGGCGAAAGAAGACCATATTGAAATGCAGGGAACCATTTTAGAAACGCTTCCTAATACGATGTTTCGTGTTGAGCTTGAAAATGGACATGTAGTAACAGCCCATATATCTGGGAAAATGAGAAAAAATTACATCAGAATACTGACTGGCGATAAAGTTACTGTGCAATTGACACCATACGATTTATCTAAAGGCCGTATAGTTTTTCGCGAACGTTAATATTATTGACGTACTTACATCGAATGACACTAAACTATCGACCTCATTGATTATCAACAAAGTTTCGGCACCCCTCGTTGATAATCAATGCCTTTCAACTTCTTAGTCGGTTGAATTTTAAACTCTATTTTTCAACAACCAAGTCAGCTTTTGAAATGATTTCGAAGTGAAGTTTATCAGTTTTCACTGTCACATTAACCTGCCCACCATCAGACAGTTGCCCAAATAGCAGCTCATCGGCCAAAGGTCTTTTCAGATGTTCTCGTATCATACGGGACATTGGTCGTGCTCCCATAGAGGGGTCAAAACCTTTATCTGCCAAGTAAGTGCGAGCATTTTGATCGAGATTCAAGCTCACACCTTTCTCGTCAAGCTGCGATTGCAACTCGACGACGAATTTGTCAACAACAGATAAGATGACATCCATTGGTAATGGATTAAACCAAGCAATTGAATCCAAACGATTTCTGAACTCAGGAGTGAAGGTTTTCTTAATTGCGTCCATATTATCCGAGACATTATCCACTTCTTTGAAACCAATTGTAGCCTTTGTCATTTCTTGAGCACCGGCATTGGTCGTCATAATAATTACAACGTTCCTAAAATCTGCTTTTCTGCCGTTGTTGTCTGTTAATGTGCCATGGTCCATGACTTGAAGGAGTAAATTGAAAACATCTGGGTGCGCTTTTTCAATTTCGTCTAACAAAAGCACGCAATGCGGGTTTTTGTTAATAGCCTCTGTCAGTAAACCACCTTGGTCATAACCAACGTAACCAGGAGGTGCACCAATTAATCGCGAAACCGTATGCCTCTCCATATATTCAGACATATCAAAACGTGTAAGCTCGATACCCAATATTTTTGCCAATTGACGACAAACTTCGGTTTTGCCTACACCCGTTGGACCAGCAAAAAGAAATGAGCCAACTGGCTTATCTTCACTTCCAAGTCCTGAACGAGAGAGCTTGATAGCTGCACTTAACGTCTCAATGGCTTTGTCTTGACCAAATACAACCATTTTTAGATCACGCTCAAGGTTACCGAGCGCTTCGCGATCACTAGTATTGACCGTTTTAGCTGGAATACGAGCCATTTTAGAAATGACACTTTCAATATCCTGTACACTGATAACTTTTTTGCGTTTCGATTGCGGTTGGAGGCGTTGACTAGCACCAGCTTCATCAATCACATCGATAGCTTTATCGGGCAACTGCCTGTCATTGATGTACTTTGCAGCAAGTTCAGCCGCACTTTTCAAAGCAGGCGTCGTGTATTTAACGTTATGATGTTCTTCATAACGTGTTTTCAAACCTTTTAAAATCTGGACGGTCTCATCGATAGTGGGCTCTACAACATCTATTTTTTGAAATCTTCGTGCAAGTGCATGATCTTTTTCAAAGATTCCTCGATATTCTTGAAAAGTCGTAGACCCCATACATTTAAGTTCGCCCGTGGCTAGCATTGGCTTTATTAAGTTTGAAGCATCCATGACACCACCCGACGCAGCACCTGCACCAATGATTGTATGGATTTCATCGATAAACAGAATCGCCCCTTCCTCGCTTTTTAATTGCTGAAGAACCGCTTTCAGGCGCTTTTCGAAATCTCCCCGGTATTTTGTTCCGGCAAGCAACGCACCAAGATCTAATGAGTAGACCGTTGAGTTTTCTATGACTTCAGGTACCTCGCCATCAACAAGTTTCTTTGCCAAACCTTCCGCAATCGCTGTTTTACCTACACCCGCATCACCAACAAACAATGGGTTATTTTTGCGCCGTCGACATAACACTTGAATAGTTCTTTCTATCTCAAAATCACGCCCTACCAAAGGATCAATTCGCCCTTCTTTCGCCATTTGATTCAGATTAGTTGCGTACTTTTCAAGAGGTTTTTTATTGGTAGCTTCAGACGACTCTTCTTCCTCAACTTCGCTTGATAAGCTTGTTGTGTCTTCGTCATTTTGAACTTTAGAGATGCCATGAGAAATGTAGTTAACTACATCTAAACGACTAACTTCTTCTTGTTGCAAGGCGTACACTGCTTGACTTTCTTGCTCACTGAAAATAGCCACCAGAACATTGGCACCTGTAACCTCTTTTTTGCCGGAGGATTGTACATGGAACACAGCACGCTGCAGAACTCTCTGAAAGCCTAACGTTGGCTGGGTTTCTCTAGACTCATCACTCTCAGGTAATAAAGGGGTTGTTTCATCAACAAAATTCGAGAGCTCAGTCCGTAACCTATCAATGTCAGCCCCACAAGCTTTCAGAACTGACAATGCCGAACTGTTGTCCAGAAGAGCCAGCAACAGGTGCT
>JBCCZV010000087.1:0-15676 GCA_039187085.1 Pseudomonadota bacterium | reverse complement strand
CCCAAAAATCGTTATTTTTTTGATTCTGATCGCGTTTATATTAAAAAACGTGCGGATATATTGTGTATGAAGGCTGGGCAGGATTTTTGTGAACAATTAAACGCTTTAGTTGGACAATAAGTTTTTACGAATTTATCTGTATTTATTCACAAAAAAAGATAAAATTTTTGTGAAATTTATGATGGAAAACATCTTTTAAAGCAATGATTGATAAAATATTTAAGAAAAAGTCAAACATTTTTGAAATAACGTGATTTGAAATAAATTTGAAGTTTACTGAAAGTTTTCTCCAAAATTTTTCGTTAATCTACTCCGCACTAAACGATTAACTGTTTAGATTTACAACGAAGTATCAATACTATAAAAAATTGGAGAATGACATGAATAAAATGATTCTATCAACGCTGTTGGCTTTTGGCGCGTTATCCTTAGTTGCGGACGATAAGCTGACAAATATTGAAAAAATGGATGTGATGAATGGCGAAGTTTCTGCTAATGATATTGATGTTTTATCGAATGAAGAACCCGCTTTTTTCTTGTCATCTTCTGAAGTCAATATTGCCGGTGAAGGTATCCCTTCTGCTCAGTCAACTTTTCCTGGCTATGATGTAAGAAATATCAATGATGGTGATACCAACACCACCGTTGGCGGGAGTTATAGTTGGGCAAATGGCCACACTTATACGAGTAATGGTTTGTTACCACAATGGACTCAGCTTGCGTTTAGTTCGCAAAGAACTTTCTCGAAAGTGGTTTTATACACCAGTTATGGCTATGAATTAAAAGATTATGATATCCAGGTTTTTGACGGTTATAACTGGATTACTGTTGTTCAACAACGAGGTAATACTAGTACTTCGCGTATTCATACTTTTTCACCAACAAAAGGCACGATATTACGGGTACTTTCACTAAGAGGTCCCGACAATCAATTCATTTATGCACGTATCAATGAATTACAGGTTTATGAAACATCCGCTAATCTTGCTTTAAAAGGTACAGCGACGGCTCAATCGACTTTTCCAGGTTATAGTCCTAGTCGTGTGAATGATGGTAGTACAAATACCACGGTTGGTGGTAGCTACAGTTGGGCAAATGGCCATACTTATACTACAGATGGAATAATCCCTCAGTGGCTTGAAGTGAATTTGAATAGTATTCAAGTGGTTTCAAAAGTCGTTCTTTACACCAGTTTAGGTTATGAAATTAAAGACTATGATATTCAACTTTGGACAGGTTCAGTTTGGACAACGGTGGTTGAGCAACGAGGAAACACTAGTTTGAGTCGTGAGCATAGCTTTGTACCTATGTTTGCTTCTAAAGTTAGAGTGATTGGTCGAAGAGGTCCTGACAATCAATTTATTTATGTTCGTGTTAATGAACTAGAAGTTTACTAAATCATTTTTTTAAATTGATAAATAATTCTTTTAATCGTCTCTCTGAAGTAAAATAATTTTCATAGATAGTTTCAAGAGTTGTGATGTCAGCAACTCTTGACCCAAATTTTTCACTTTACATCATTCCTCATTGATAACGCCTAAAATTTTTTTGTTCGTTTAATCGATCACTTTTTCAATCTTTTAATCAATGCTATTGATGGCATTGAAATAATAAAAGTTATTTAAATCATTAAATAACTTATTTTAAATTTTAGCGTTCATTTGATTTTTTAAATTGTCTATGGGTTCTTGTTTCTGAATAAAAAAAGTGTGTTGATTGGTAATACTTGTATAAACTCATTTTGGTTTTTATCAGTTTATATTTTTATTTGATAATAAACGCTTTTATTGCTTTCTTATTTTCTTAAATAAAAAAGGGTAGAGTATAATGATAATAAACATTCCTAAAGTAAGTCTTGTGACTTCATTGGTTACCGTTAGTTTGGTGGGCGTGCATGTTAATAGCGAACCCGCCAGTATTCAAGAAACACAATCCAAAAGTATTACTCATTCCTTGCAGATATCATCTCTAGAAACTAAACCATCGACCATGGATGATGGCTCTATTGAAGAGTTACCCACCTTGCTGGCAACGACCGCTGAAAGCTTGGCTTTTTTTATGAAAGCTAGCTTGGGTTATGCTTTAGAAGAAGCGGAAACCTGGGTGAATCGAGATGCAGCTGAATGGTTACAACAAGAATTTGTCAAACCCTATCAAGCACATGTACTTGCGCCACTAATCGCTCGCGATCAAGTGGAACCTTTGCCAACTAATGGACAATACCATGTTCCATATATTTGGGATGCGCTATTAAAAGCCGATGACCAGTTGCGGCAACGTATGATGTTTGCTTTATCGCAAATTCTGGTGGTATCGGATAACCCTATGACAAATCAAGCACTAGAAATGGGTTATTATTACGAGCAATTGTCTAAGAATAGTTTTGGTAATTATCGTCAGCTACTTGAAGATGTGACTTACTCGCATTTTATGGCACGTTATTTAAGTTACTTAGGCAATCGTAAAGGTGATCCTATAACGGGTCGAACGCCTGATGAAAATTACGCCCGTGAAATTTTACAGTTATTCTCGATTGGCTTAATTGAATTGAATAAAGATGGCACACCTAAATTGGATAGTGATGGTAATGAAATTGAAACCTATTCCAATGAAGATATTATTGGTTTAGCCCGAGTTTTTACGGGTTTATATTCGCAAGCGACTGAGTTTGCTAAATGGAAAACACGTGCGGAGGATTTTGAAACTCAGCCGCTGAAAATGTTTGAAGATTTTCATTCTCCTCTCGAAAAAACATTTTTAGGTATCACGATTCCAGCGGGTACCAGTGGCACCGAAAGTATAAACATCGCTTTAGACAGAATCTTTGCCCATCCTAATGTGGGCCCTTTCATCAGTCGTATATTAATACAGCGTTTCACTGCAACGCATCCATCTCCGGAGTATGTAGAACGTGTAGCTACCGCTTTTGACTTGGGAAGCTATACGGCTGCTAATGGTTTAACTTTTGGTGAAAATAAACGAGGGGATTTGAAAGCAACTTTAGCGGCTATATTGTTGGATGAAGAAGTTCATAGTGTAACAGAGACTACAACGGGGTATGGAAAAATTCGTGAGCCTATACTGAATTTTAGTTATTGGGTGCGTTCCATGAAGATAGAAATGGTTGATTCCAAAAATGAACACGCTTTATATAGTTCAAAAACATCGCCTTTAGGTCAACATCCATTTCGTTCACCATCGGTATTTAATTTTTATCGCCCCGGTTTTATTGCACCTTCTACTGAAAGTGCCAATCTTGAACTAACGACACCTGAATTACAACTTTATACCCCGATAGAAATGTTTAAAATTAATGATACATTATCCACTTTTATTTATAATAAATCCTCAAAAAAGGATAAGTCATTAGAGACTTTCTATCCCGCTTATCATGATGAAAAACTTTTAGCTGAAAATCCAGAAGCTTTGGTTGAACATTTAAATTTACTATTGACAGCACAACGTCTAACAGCGCAAGAAAAAACTGATATTATTGAAGCTGTCTCCGCTACTGTGATTCGTGAAAACCAACGTGATTTTGATCTCGAAAAACGTGTACAACTCGCGGTTAATTTGATTATGTTATCACCGAACTACTTCGTTATTCGCTAAGAGGAAATTGATCATGAAAAAAACATCACGTCGTGAATTTATGGGGTATTCGTGTGCGTCCCTAGCAGCAACGGGATTGACACAATTGGGTTTAGGAAATATAGCCTTTGCAGAGACCAGCCCATTACCTATAAATCCTTATCGTGCAACGGTTTGTATTTTTTTTAAGGGAGGTCTGGATTATTTAGACACTGTTATTCCTTACGATCCGGATTCTTATAAAGCGCTACGTAATCGTCGTTCAGGGATATTTTCTGCGTATGAAAATAAAGATGCTTCTCGGGAACGTGAACAATTATTACCCTTAAATCCCATTAATACTGCGGAGCTTGAAGGCAGAGAATTTGCTTTTACTCAAGATCTTTTACCCTTGTACGAAATGTTTGAAAATCAAGAGTTGAGTATTTTAAGTGGCATTGGACCTCTCATTGAACCTACTTCTCGCGTTACATTTAATAATGGTTCTGCGAGAACGCCAAAACGCTTATTTTCGCATAATGACCAGCAATCTGTCTGGGGAAGTTTGGATATTGAAGGCACACGTTTTGGGTGGGGTGGAAGATTACTTGATACTTTAGTACCCCAAGATTCGCCCTCGGCCATTTTTTCATCGGTAGCTACTAAAGATGCGGATGCTTTTTTGTATGGCGAAAATACTACCCCGATTAGTTATAACGGCTCAATGCCTGATATACCGAAACTTTTACAAGGCGCTTTTATTGGGCATAAAAATACGCAAGCACAAGGACTAGCTGAACAATTCATGAGACAAACCTATTCTTTAGAGGAGGATGTGTATCAACATGATATTAAAAATCGATTAAACAGAAGTTTAGTGATTCAAGATACTTTACGTGGTGTATTGTCTGATGTTCCCACAATAACGACAATATTTCCTGAAGACAGTTTGGGCCAGCAATTACGCGCTATTTTAGAATTGATCGCTCTACGTTCTCGTATTGGAATTGGCCATCAAATATTTTATGCCACGATTGGTGGGTTTGATACTCATACGAATAATGTTAATCGTCTTCCGGATTTACATCAATCATTTGCACCTGCAATGCAAGCATTCAAAGATGGATTAAAAGAGATTGATGAATGGAATAATGTTACTACCTTTACGGCTTCAGACTTTGGCAGAACCTTGGTGGAAAATGGTTCCGGTACTGATCACGCTTGGGCTAGCATGCAATTTATTATGGGAGGCGCTGTAAAAGGTAAACATATTGTTGGCGCATTACCGAGTATAGATGTACAAGCAGACAGTTTTACTGATAATCGAGGGCGTTGGATACCGGAGATTTCTGTCGAGCAACTCGGAGCAACATTAGGTCAATGGATGGGAGCCAATTCGGCGGATATCGAACAAATTTTTCCAAATCTTATCAATTTTAATCATAAAACGTTAGATTTGTTCGTTTAAAAAATGGAATTCAGCATCAAAGAAAACAAGCACTGATACACCGTATCAGTGCTTAATCGAAAATCAATTGATTTGCACGGAGTCTTACATGGATAGCTTGGTTTCTATGAGTTGAATCAGCTGTTTTCCTGTAGGGCGTTTTTTGTAATCTTCACTCGCATAAAACCAAACCATTTCTCCGCCTTGTTTTATTAAATACGTAGCAGGATGCGGTAATTTCTTATCTTTAGCGATACCGTATTGTGCGATGACTTCACTTTTCGCGTCCGATAAAAAGATAAAATCCTGACCAAATTGTCGCTTAGTATTGAGGGTGGCTGACTGTTCGTCAGGACTAATAGCAATAACTTGGACATTATGTTTTTTTAATTGAGGTAGAACTGTTTTAATGGAATCTAACTGGTTAATACAAAAAGGACACCACCCACCGCGATAGAAAATAACGAGAGCGGCTTGCTGTTTGGTAATATCATTGAGATTGATGGTCTTCCCTTCGGAATTTGGCAATGAAAAATTGGGAGCAGCGGTTCCTACTTTAACGGTGTCTGCATTTTTAACGTCACTGTATGATGTGCTTTTAAGGGCAGCATCATCAGCTTGTTTTATAGAAAGGGCAAAACAGGCTTGCAGAAAGCCAACAAGAATAACTAAGGTTTTTAAGCGTATAAATTTTGAATTCATTGGAATGCTCATTAAAGTTGTTGATTGAGAAGTTTTTTGAGTAAAGGTTGTTAAAAAAGTTCCTTTAGTCGTTAAGAATATCCTTTGAGAGCCAGATTTTCTAGCGTCTTACGGCGGGTGTTTCGATGGTTAGGTTTTGCGCTCGCCATGCTAAGTAGAGTTCCAAATTAACATATTCTGTCGAGCCCAGTGAGTAAGCTTCTGCTCTAACACCAATATCACAAGCTCTGAGCCTTCTATGCAGAGAACCTAGAGTTTGCCATTCCAAGCGGTAGGCAGGGTAGCCATTGCCGTGACCTTGACTGAGCTTATCACCTCTTAACTGGGTGCCGACGTAGTTTTCATGACAATGAAAACACGCTAAATTGAGTTGGCCTCGACGTGTGTAATAGTAGTCTTGACCTTGCAATAAAAAAGGTAAAGATTGTGTGTTAACAGTCACAGAAAATGGCATTCCACGGGATAAGTTTGCAATATAGGCAGTGATGGACAACAGTTCTTGTGACTCATAGGCCCAAGTCGGTTGCATTTGTTGTTGTTCACGACATTGATTGATCCGTTGTTCAAGATTGATGACGCGTTTTTTTGAGGAGGAATAAACAGGGTAACGTGTAGCAACCGTTTTAAACTGAAGGTTATTGGAATGGCATTTGGCACAAGATGGACTAAGAGTGCTGGGTGGCGTTTCCCAAAGTTGTAAACCTTTATCAACCCAGAGCATGCCAGGATTAGCAAAGTCATCGGCTTGCAAGGATTGTGTATCTTTCGATTGAAAATGTTTGCCTGAAACTATGGGGAGTGTTAAATGAGAAATGAGCTGATCGTCGGCTACTTCTAGAGTGGGGGAGAGCAATGTTTCTTGAGAGGTGCACCCAGTTATCCATAACAATAAGCTCAGAAAGCAGGACTTGAAAATTCTACGATTTGTTAACGCTTTTTCTGACATCTCACTGATCATTGACGGTTAAATAACGCGATTCGGTATGTTGTTGTTGATGTTGGTCAATCCAAATAAATTTTACTGTACCACTTTTTAGTGCTTGGATATGAAAGCGTAAAAAGGGATTAGCCGCTATGGCAGGAAAATATTCGAGTTTAAAGACTTCTTGATCGAGGTATTGACAAATGAAAAATTTAATAATGTTGCGTGGTACGATTTTACCTGTAGGACCGGGACGAAAACCACTTTCCATAGGATGCGAAACTAAGGTTTTAATTTCGATAACTTCGCCTTTTTTAGCCTCACGAGGAATGGCAATTCGAACAGTCTTAATCATAAATAGGGATCCGCACAAGCTGCTAAAGTCACAATGGTTTTTGTCGTATCATACCAAAAGCTACCATCACTTAATTCGGTAATCGCAAGAATATGCTGAGTATCGGCTAAGCGAATGCGGGTTGAAACACTGGCTTTGGCGACTTGGGGAGTAAAAGTAAATTTAGCCACTTGGGGTAATGGATTTTTTTCAGTAAAAATTTGTAAGTTTTTAACAAAATTTTGTGTTTCCATAGGGTGCTCAACCCAAGCATCCAATGCCACGGAATGACCATTTTCGGCGAGAGTAGGAATGGAGAGTTTCACTTTACCGGGTTTGATGGAAGCGTTTCCATAAATATTGACTAAGACTTTACGCTGCTTTGGGCTGGTAATCTTGAGTAAAGTGGTATCTTCTTGCCATGAAGTTGATGTGTCATCCGCTTTTGCGGAAAAACTCGACCAGGGTATATGAGCTGCTAATACGAGTTGTAAACTTTTCTGTTGAAAGCTTCGTCGTGAGTAACAAACAGAGCGAGAAGGTTTAAGGTTTTTTTTCATGGGATAACCTCACTAAATAAGCCACGACATCTTCAATTTCTTGCGCGCTCAATAGGGTTTTACCTCGATAAGGCTTTGCCACTTGGTGTAAACCTTGCGTGCGATAATAAGGTGGCATGATAGTATTAGGGTTAATTCGTGTTGAATCGATTAAACGAAAACGCAGTTCTGCAGCTGAAAGATCTTGAACCATTAAAGTTAATTCTGGCGCAATAGTACCTTGAAAAGGGAGTTGGCTATTTTTAAGCGAGTGACACAGTAAACATAAGCTTTTTTCAACATTCATGACAATGTCTTGGCCGTTTTTTACATCTCCCGGTGAGTTTGTTAAAGGTCGTGATGTAGCAAAACGACTCGTTTGTGCGAAAACAAGCTGACTGATAATGGTCAAACTACACCATACAATTAACCAACTTTTCATTTTTAACCAAAAACCTCTTGAGTGGTCACTTTAAACCAGTCCAGAGCGTATTTTGCTTCTAACTGTTGTAATAAATCTCCGGCGTTGGGCTGACTAATGCCTCCCGCATGGGCAACAGGTTGCCATATGTTTTCTTTGGGTGTGTAGATATCAGCAACTGAAATGGCCTGAGTTGGCGTCACGTAGGAGTAACAGGTATTGATGAGTTTCGTGTTGATAGGAGGAAGTTCTTGCAAATTTCTCACTATCTGAATGGCACAGAGTTTGGCTTGCGCATTAGCAGAAAAAGCGGATTTAGGCATGGCATTAGCGATGGCAGCGTCACCTAATACATAAACTTTATCTTGTATTTGTGAGGCAAAAGTGGATGCCCCTATGGGGCACCAGCCTGAAGCATTGGTGCAACCCGCTATTTCAGCAATTTTTCCGGCTCGTTGTGGGGGAACAATATTGATGACGTCGGCTTTAAAGGTGTCAAAATCCGTCAATACTTCTTTGGATGCTGCATTGACTTGTGTAACACGTGCACCGCTCGATAGACCTTGCCATTCAATAAGGTCACCATAATGTTTTTGCCATGCCTCTAAAAATAACGGTTTTTTTGAAAAATTATCTTTGGCATCTAAAATGATCAACTTTGATTTAGGTTTGTAGCGCTTGAGATAATGGGCAATGAGACTGGCCCGTTCATAGGGGCCAGGAGGACAGCGAAAGGGATTTTCTGGCGCTGAAATTAGGACTAAACCTCCGTCTTTCATCGATGCGATTTGTTGTTGTAATAATAAGGTTTGTGGCCCGGCTTTCCAGGCATGCGGCATGATTTGTGCTGCTTTCTCGTCATAACCAGATAATTGATTCCAAGCAATATCAACACCTGGGGCGACAACGAGACGATCGTAACCCAACGATTGGCCATTATTTAATACTACACGTTGTTTTTGAGGATCCACGCCGATAACGTGATCGTGAATGACAAGAATTTCGTCATCTTTTAGACGTGAATAATTGAAATTTTGCGCCTTTAATTGACGTTGGCCGACCACCACTAAATTACTTAAGGGACAAGCGGTGTAAGTGGGTCGAGCTTCAATTAAAGTGACTTCAAGGTGATTATCCAGTTTTTTTAACTGGCGTGCGCAGGTTGTCCCTGCAAAACCACCACCAATGACAACAACATGACCTCTGCGTTTTGAACGGCTGGCACAACCGGTTTGCAGTAAAGGCAGGGATCCGCTGGATAAGGTTAATAATGACCAATTCAGTTGTCGTCTTTGCATCTTAAAAGATTACCGGTTTAAGTTGCTTGAGTTATTTTGCAAAGAAGTAGCATGTTGCATGCTATAGGTTAATGCAATCAGTGCGATTTCCTCATCAGTATATCCTTTGGCTATACGATTCATTAAAGTGCCTGTAATTTGGTCGTATTTATACGCCATTAATTTTTCTCGCATCACATCAGAAGATAGGTTAATGAGTGATGGGAGATGCAGGGCATTACTGGCATGGTGACAGCCACTACAAGCTGCTATTAACGCTTTTCCTGGTGATATTCCAGAGCTTGCATCCATTGCCATGCAAGCATTAGAAATAATCAATAATGAACAAAGCCATACCGATTTCATCAAGAAAAAACAACCATTATGCCCACTGAA
The DNA here is from genome assembly GCA_039187085.1 of Pseudomonadota bacterium. Lineage (GTDB taxonomy): Bacteria > Pseudomonadota > Gammaproteobacteria > Enterobacterales > JBCCZV01 > JBCCZV01. The sequence goes on along the minus strand of JBCCZV010000087.1, from coordinate 6,068 downwards.
TATCTGCATCTTTTAATGGAATTTGACGAAGGCGTTTCCCTGTGGCTGCAAAAATAGCATTGAGAACAGCGGGTGCTGCAACAGCAATCGTAGGTTCTCCAACGCCTCCCCAAAAACCACCCGATGGCATCACAATCGTCTCTACCTTTGGCATTTGCGCTAGGCGTAATGAAGAATAGTTGTGGAAATTGGTTTGTTCAATAGCACCGTCTTTGACGGTACACTCTCCATAAAGCATCGCTGATAAACCATAGACAAATGATCCCTCAACTTGTGCCTTGATTTGTTGGGGGTTGACAGCATATCCAGGGTCAGTCGCAGCAACAATACGATGCATTTTAATAGCGCCGCCATCGCCTGTAAGCTTTACCTCAGCACAAGCAGCTGTATAACTACCAAAAGAATAGCAAACGGCTAGACCTCGATAGATATTATCTTTGCCATTATTTTTCCAGCCGGATTTTTCAGCCACTGCTTCAAGAACCGCTAAGCTTTTTGGGTGCTTTTGCATGAGCTCTCGACGGAAAACTAGTGGATCTTTATTCGCTGCATGAGCCAGTTCGTCAAGGAAACACTCCATATAGATAGCATTTTGGTTGACATTAACGCCGCGCCAAAAGCCGGGTGGAACATGTGGATTACGCATGGCATGATCGACAAGAAGATTTGGAATTGAATAACTAATGGCATGTGAGCCTTGTGGCAGTAATCCTTGAAAAACCAGTTGATCGCCATTGGTGACAGAACCAGGCCGTACAGCGGCAAGAATCGATTGCCCCGAGATACGCATATTCAGTGCGGTTAAGTTACCCGCTTTATCGAGAGCGCCTTTAACTTTGGCTTTCGTTAAAGGGTGATAAAATCCGTGTTGCATGTCTTCTTCACGAGACCATAAGAGTTTAATGGGAGTACCTGGCATTTGTTTAGCTACTAACACCGCTTGTCGTACATAGTCATGAAACGCGCCACGTCGTCCAAAACCACCGCCTAAACTAATTTTATACACCTCACACTTTTCTTGGGGCAATTCGGCGGCATCGGCAGCAGCAGCGAATGCTGCTTCTCCATTTTGCGTTGGGCACCAAACTTCACATTTTTCCGGTGTCCATTTCGCAGTGGCATTCATGGGCTCCATAGTCGCATGGTTTTGGAATGGGTAGCGATAGGTCGCTTCAATGGTTTTGTGTGCGCCCTCAAAAGCTTTATTGACATCACCATTTTGATTACCAACAAAAGCCTCTTTAGCCGTTAATCCTTCATCGATAAATTTTTCGATAGTTTGACTGGATTCTTTTTGATGTTTGCCTTTATCCCATTCGATCTTCAATTGATCCATGCCTTTTTTCGCGTGCCACCAAGTATCGGCGATAACAGCAACCGCATTATCTTCTACAGCGACTACAGCTTTAACGCCTGGTGATTTTTTTGTTGCGCTATCATCAAATGATTTGAGCTTGCCACCAAAAACAGGACAGGCTTTAATGGTGGCATTCAGCATGCCAGGCAATTGTAAGTCGGCACCATAAATTTGTTGGCCGTTGACTTTTTCTGCGGTATCCAGTCGTTTCATAGGTTGGCCAATTACTTGCCAATCTTTGGGATCTTTGAGAGTAACTTTTTGTGGTGGGGACATTTTGGTGGCTAGAGCGGCGACTTGGCCATAAGTGGTTTTTTTACCGCTTTTAGCGTGTGTAATAACTCCTTTGCTCACACGACACTCCTGTGCTGGCACTTTCCAAAGCTGAGCAGCAGCAGCGATTAACATCTCCCGAGCAATGGCACCACCCTCTCTAACGTATTGGTGGCTACCACGGATACCACTACTCCCACCGGTACCGAAGCTTCCCCAAGCGCGATCACGGGCTAAGCTTTGTCCAGGTGTTGGGTATTCCCAATCGACATTATTCCAATCACACTCAAGTTCTTCTGCAACCATTTGGGCCAAACCTGTAAGCGTACCCTGACCCATTTCAGAACGTGCAATGCGTACAATAATACTTTCATCAGGATTGATGACAACCCAAGCATTGATTTCCGGCGCATGCTTGGTGGTGGACATAGCAGCTTCTGCATCCAGGGAAAGTGACATGCCAACCGAGAAACTGGAAAGGGTAGAGCCTATGACAAATTGACGACGATTCAATGTGAAAGCTGTTGCTTTAATCATGGAATTAGCCCTCTCTTTTTATTTTTGCAGCACGATGAATACCTTCGCGCACACGTGGTAAGGTGCCACATCGACAAATATTGCTAATGGCTGCGTTAATTTCTTCGTCCGTTGGATTGGGATTTTCTTCAAGTAGTGCGGCACTTGCCATGATCATACCTGACTGACAGTAACCACATTGTGGCGTATCTAACTCTTTCCAGGCTATTTGTATGGGATGGTCACTTTTTTCTGAGAGACCTTCGATGGTCGTTATTTTTTGGGAAGATGTAACCGCAGAAAGTGGGTAGCTGCAAGAGCGGACAGGCTTGCCATCTATATGTACCGTACAAGAACCGCATTGAGCAATTCCACAACCGTATTTTGTTCCAGTAAGACCGATATTTTCGCGAAGCACCCAGAGGAGAGGTGTATCACCCTCAGCGGATACCTCTACAACTTTCCCATTAACGTTAAGCTTAGCCATTTTGAAGTTTCCCAATGCAAATGTAAAATTTATGATAATCGTATAATAGAACAGAAATGAAATGCCAACTTCGCATCTTTAAAATGGAAAATCTATCATCTCTTACGAAATGGTAATAGGTGCAGGTTGATAAAAAAGTAACAAGATGTAAATCAACTAACGATTTAATGCTTTTGTCTTATTTATAATTTATTTATTTTCGAAAAGTTTAATGATGAACGGAATGCCAGGAAAAAGCTCTATTTGAATGTCAATTCTCCAGCCATTTAACACTCGGTGTGTTTGAGAGAGCGAACGAAAATCACTTTTTGTGTTGAGATCAATCGTAATAGGCTTTTCTGTTCCTGCCGAAACGTTGAAAGGAGCCAGAAAAGTTTTTGAAATTTCTTGACCATCTTTTGAAATGATTAAAAAGCTTTTTTCGAAAGCAATGTCGTACTCGGTAGGATTTTTGATATTAAGATCAAACGTAAATTGATTTTGCATTTGACCAGAGAATAGAGTTGATAGACTGGGTAACTTGACATTGATACTAGACCAATCTATTGCATATTCTGCTTTTAATATTTGGCTTTTGTGGTGCAGGCTTTGAATCAATCGTCCATGTAACACCGATAATCCTAGAAATGCCACCATAATAACGATATAGGCATAACGTACTCGAGTGGGCCTTGGGGGTGTTTCCAATTGAATGGCTTCTAAGTGTTGAGAGGCAATGTAAGTTCCTACCGGTACAGCGAGTGTTAAAAGAAAAATATTCACCAAAAACAAGATGACAGCAAGTTCTGTGATACTCCCTGCAAAAGTACCTGGTAGAATCTTGGATAAGATAATGGTTGGAATGCTAAAGAGAGCGCCAAAAACAAAAGGGACCAGAGGATGTTTGAGAAGCGATTTAATGATTGTAGAGTAGTTGATTTTGTGCCGTTGAAATGTGGGTGCAATGAAATCCAAACCAAAGGTAAAAAATAAAAAAAGATAACTTAAAATGATGGATACCCATTCTGACCATTGATAAGGATAATAGCCAATCCATAAAATAAGTAACTGCGAAGTGCCATAAATTAATAAAAGCTTTGTTTCTTCAATAGCCTGAATGTGCAGTGGAAATTCATCAGGCTTCTGTTGATTAAAACGACCATCACGTTCAAAAGCAGCAGAAAAATATTCTTTGATCGGAAATAAACATATAGAAGCAAGAATTAAAGAAGTTGACAGTATTAAGTTTGCGATGACCGGCTTAGCTTGTGATTCAAATAAAAACTCTAAAAGTTTTTGTGATACAAAATGCCAAGATTCTGGGAAAAAATAAGCAATCAGAGCTTTTTTGATGGTGTCTTCATTGGCTAGTAACCACCAGGATGTTAAAGAAAATATGACGAAAGCTAAGCTTGCGTATGTTAACATCCAGCGCAAACTGGTGCTTTTTAAATGCTTTAATGAAAAGAGTCCTTGATAGGTAGAAATTTGCAATTGTTGGAAAATTGTCACTTTTAAAATCCCGAAACCAAATTATCCATAGTGTCACGAAAAAAATGTAAGTCAATGGCTTGTGATGAGATTCGAAATATATGTTACAAAAAATAGCGTGTTTAAGTTCAATGATTTCGGTGTGGTTGGTGCAAGAGAGAGCTATTCAGAACAAACAGCTCTTTTGAACGAGTTACTTCAACCAGGCTTCAACTCGTCGATTTTTAATTCGCCCTTGAATAGTATCATTAGCGCCTATGGGGATGGCTTCACCATAACCTATCACTTTTGCAGCAGCAATACCTCGACTATGCATGGCTTTTTCAATGAGTTTCGCTCGTCTTAGCGATAAATTTCGATTTTTTCTAATATCTCCGGAATCATCCGAAAAACCTATGAGTATTAAGTCTTTATCAGAGTGTTTTGACATAAATTGTACCAGTCTATCTAAATCCCTTAAGGCTTTATTATCAAGTTGATCGTCCGGGTAATCAAAACGGAAATTCACTGATAAGCGTTGTGCATTTCTTGTTAATGCTTGATAAGAAAAAGGGGCCGAGGTGTTGGGTGGAGGTCTCATGCGTTTGATGTTTTGCGAAGCTAAGCCAACGGATTCCACAATGTCTTGTCCTTCTTTTGAAAGTGCAAATTTCACAATATTTAATGCGATGTTATTGTCTAATCCTGGTGGTGTATAAATATACAAACGTCGAGATAGGGGATAGTCCTCTGTACTGACTGTAAAACTTGTCGGAATAATAGGTAGGCTATTAGCCACGGACGCTACGGCAAGTAATTTTGTATTTCTTACAAAAGGAAGGCCAATAAAGCCAATTGCTCCAGGATTAGTGGCAATTTGATCCGCCATTTCGGTGCTGGATTCATAACGACGGGCGCGTCGAGAAAGTTTTTTACCATAAGGTTTGAGTACTAGGTTCTTAAATGTATCCCAGGTGCCAGAGTTTTCATCCCGAGCATACACATTAACCGGTGTATCCTCTCCGCCAATTTCTCTCCAATTGGTGATTTCTCCGCTGAACAATTGAGCTAATTGATGAATTGTCAAATGATTCAATGTGTTATTCGAGTAAGAAACGATGGCTACGCCATCAAGTCCAACAATGTGCTCAGCTTGTGGCGATCGGAAATCACCTAAAAGTGGCTCTAGTTCTTTAACTTCCTTATCTTTAATGCGACGAGACGACATACCAATATCTGTATCGCCAGCTATAAGCGCTTTAAATCCAGTGCTGGAGCCATGAGCGTGCAACTCTATGGCAAAGACATCGCGATTTGTATTCATAATTTGGTACTGACTCTCCACATCCACCAAGCTATATTTCCAAGCGGTCTCGATAGAGTTTTGTGTGTTGTAATAGGCTTCAAATAGAGCCGGCACCAGCTTTTCGCCGACAGAGTTAGAACCATGAACACGCAGTTTGATAGGTGCATTCTCGATAGGTAGTTGTTTTTGTAGTGATGTGCCAGTATGTGAACTTTTATTTGAAGTCAAAAACACGAATATCACAATTAGAATACTTAAAACAAACACTATGACGGTTGGAATAAACATTCTATTTTTTTGTTGAATGGTAGTAGGAGTAAAATGTGTGTTGTCACCAGGAATATTATGATTAAAAGTACCTTCAGCACCTTGAGCTTCCGCTTCTTCAATTTCTTTGATGAGAATATTAACTTCTGGATCATTAAGAGCACGTGCTTGTTGGATTAAGCTATGTCGATATTCGATATCTTTAATCAATCGATTTAATTGAATGTACAAAAAAAGTTTTTTTTCACAATTTTTTTTCAATTTCCATAATCGATCAATTAGAATAAGGTTACTTCGTTCATTCGTTGTGTCTGAATTTACTTGTGGAATGTCTGGCATTGAGGCACCTGTGCACTAAGAAATGTTAAATAATTTCAAGTCAACCCTCTATCTTTATTCACACCAAAAGACTG
>JBCCZV010000086.1:0-15744 GCA_039187085.1 Pseudomonadota bacterium | reverse complement strand
CTAGCATTAAATTCTTCAGCAACAGTAATAGTTTCCACTCCAGTTTTTTTTACGAGTTCAAGAACTTCTAAAGGCCCCATATCATGCTCGCCAAGAATTAAACTGGGCTTTAAAGAAACCAAGCCTTCCGCAGAAAGATTACGCACGTATCCTACGGAGGGAAATTTTTTCGCAGCCTCAGGAAAATTAGATGTGCGATCGATGGCAACAATTCGATGTTCTTCGCCTAAAAAGTAAATAATTTCTGTAATGGAACCGCCTGCAACAGCAATTCGTGAAGCGTTTTTAGCTGCTTGTTCACAAGCAAATAATCCAGCGCTGAAAAAACTCAATAAAATGATGAAATACTTGTACATCATTAAAACCTCGTTGGCTCAAATCATTATGTTATGAATTTAGAGATGTTTTATACCTATAGATACACCTACATAAAATAATAGAATAGTCATGATTATGCCCATTATCATTCACAAAATCCAAACGTAAAAAGATATTGGTTTCAATTATTTATCTAGTGCTCGGTTTAAATTGATATATTCTTTGAACAACAAAATACTACAGACAGAAATAAATGTAAATGATAATCATTATTGTTAATAGAACTTATTTGTTTTTTTGTTGGTCAACTCCTCAAAAACAAAAACCGATTTAAGGTAATGCGTTAATTCATCGAGAAACTACCACAATTGTTTTTACCTCCTGTAATCCAATCAATTAAAGCAAAAACTCAAGCCAGTTGTTTCCAGTGATTTACAAAAAAAATAAAAAATGTAAACTAAAAATTGACATTATTTGCAAAAAATTTATAATTTGTATGATTGATAGTCAGCAGTTCAAGCTTCTAGCGAGGAGAGATCTTATGAATGCGGTAGAAAACCTTCCCCCAAAAATTGACTTGATGAGCCAGTTTCATGCAATGAAAAACGCTTATATGAATCAACCAGCTCCTTCTTATCAGGAACGCGTGACCGTTTTAAAAAAACTAAAAGCCTCTTTGATCGCTAATGAAGAAGCCATGTATGCAGCATTAAAAAAAGATTACGGGTATCGAAGTGAGTTCGACACCCTAATGGCTGATCTCCTTCCCACTGTAATGGGGATTAACTACACCCTAAAAAAACTTAAAAAATGGATGAAACCCTCCAAGCGGCATGCAGGTCTGATGCTGTTCCCATCGACGGTAAAAGTACACTATCAACCATTGGGTATTGTTGGTGTTATTACACCCTGGAACTTTCCCTTCTTTCTCGCGTTAGGGCCTGCTGTTCAAGCATTAGCAGCTGGAAATCGAGTAATGATTAAAATGAGTGAATTTACCCCTCATGCTAATCAAGTATTAAAAAAAGTTATCGATGTCATCGCATAGCATGTCATTATTATCGAAGGCGAGGCGGATATTGGTGCTGCTTTCTCAGCTTTGCCTTTTGATCATTTAATCTTTACCGGCTCCACAAACGTTGCAAAATTTGTGGCCAAATCAGCCGCTGACAACCTTACCCCAATCACTCTAGAACTGGGTGGCAAATCGCCAACTATTATTGATGAACAAGTGAATATGAATATAGCTATTGACGCTATTATTGTTGGAAAATCGATTAACTCTGGACAAATTTGTGTTGCCCCCGATTATATCTTTGTTCCACAGCGTCGAGAACAAGAATTTATTGAAACCTTTATCAAACGTTATAAAATCTATCATTTAAGTAGTAAAAATCAAAATGCCCAAACTCATATTGTTAATGATAAACAATACCAGCGCCTATTAAACTTTTTGGATGATGCCAAGGCTAAAGGAGCGCAAATTCATTCTGTAAAACCGCTAGAAAAAGGACAAGGCAGACGTATTTACCCACAGCTAGTCACTGAGCTTAAAGAAGATATGGCGTTACTCAAAGAAGAAATTTTTGGTTCCGTGCTACCCATAATAACTTATGAAAACATTGATGAAGTTATTGAATACATCAATAAGAGACCGCGTCCACTTGCCTTATATATTATGTCTACCAATAAAAAACTGATTAATAATTTATTGCACCATACTCACAGCGGTGGCGTTGCTATTAATGACTCTGCTGTACATGTTGCTGCCGATGACGCTCCTTTTGGAGGCATTGGCCACTCAGGTATGGGACATTATCACGGTCACGAAGGATTTTTAACATTCTCTAAAGCGAAAACCGTTTTGCACTCAAGCAGCTGGTTACCCAAAAATCATTTCATTCTAAAAAATAGAGATTTGATGTTTAAAATCTTGCGTCAGTTTTTTCTAAAATAAAAACCAATAGAGGGAGAATCTATTTTTGCTTGAGGTATCAATCAAAGAAAGAGAAATGGCAAGAAGTATTCTTGTCACTTTTTCACAATACGGCTTTCGAAAAACCTCTATGGAAGAAATTGCAAAGGCTGCAGGTTTATCAAGACAATCTATTTATAAAAAATTTGGCTCAAAAGAAAAGTGTTATCGTTGGACTATAAAAACCTATTTAGACGATATATATACCAGAATTTTTGCTGTTTTCAATCGTGACCATCTACCCGCTCAGCATATTCTTATGGATATGTTTGATATTTTAATTGGAGAAGCAATCATTATTGTCCGCAATGCTCACGGTACTGAAGTCCTCAGAGATGTGCTAGAAGTTACTCACTTTTCTGAAGAAGATTGGCCGCTTCGACTAAAAACACGTTTAGCCAATTTTCTCGTAAAACAACATTGGGTTTCAGAAGAAAAAGCTTTAGGAATGGCTTTCACACTCATATCAGCAGGCAAAGGATTATTATTAATCGAGCCTAATCGAGAAGATTTTCTTAAAGATATGCAGATCATGATTGATACTATTGCTCCCAGGCGTATTGATCCAAATGGTCATCCAAAGGAGTTTTGATGATTATATTGGTGAAATTGCTTAACACTTTGTAAGACACGGCTAAAACCACTTCTAGCACTTCACGCTTGTTAAATCCCGCCTTTAAAAAATCATTAAGTTCTTGCTCAGTGATATGTCCTCGATTAGCCAGAACAACTTGAGTGAAAGTTCGCAGGCTTTCTAATCGACTATCTGTCAAAGGTGTGTCTTCACGAATCGCTGTGGTAATAGCTTTCGGAATATCTTCATGTTCCCCTTCAGCAGTATGCACCGAAACGCAATAGGAACACTCATGAAAACGGCTTATGGTCAATAACAACACATGCTTTTCCACCTTGCTCAAACAGCTTTTATCAAACAAAGACTCCAAGGCAAAATAGGCTTCGAGAGCGGGTGGCGATTCTGCGAGACTTCCCAACAAATTGGGTATACAACCGAAGCGTTCAGCCGTTTTTCCTAACAGGCTTCTCGCCTCTTTCTCGGGTGCGCTCTGCGGATCGTAAATGATAAAATCAGACATGGCGTGGCGACTCCTAATTATTTTGATGTATTGCTATAGCAATTTTGTTAGCTAAATAATTTTAGTTTACTTACTAAAATTTTGCTATTTTGTTACTACCATGCAAAGACAAACACACTAGTTTCCAAAGTAGAAACCCGGTGTTTCCAAAAGGTGTCTTTATCAATTATTAATTATCCCGTAATCTTTTTTACGACCAAGCGAGCTCAGGTTAACAGTAGAAGTTGGCTTTATGCAGTGAAAAAAACGCTGTGTTGGAAAAAATTATGTGGAGAACAAGATGAATCAATACAATCGATTTAACTATTTTAAAATGGCGACGGCAATGACTATCGCTATGAGTTGCAGTACGCTTTCAGCAACGACCTTTCATAACATTTCAAACATGGAAGATGGTTATGCTATATGGGCTGATACAATGGATATAGAAGAAAGTTTTGAACCAAGCAATGACGATGATATTTTATGGAGTGATGGGCGTAATTTAAGTGGCTTAAGAGGAGATGATATTATACAAGGAGGAAACAGCGACAATACTTTTTATGGTGGTGATGGCAATGACATGATGTTTGGCAACGGTGGTGATGACAATATGAGCCTTTGCCAACCTCTATTAGCCGGTGGCCATGACATTATATATTTTGGTGCAGGAAATGACAGGGCTTGTGATAACATAGGACACAACTGGTACTTCGGTGGCCATGGCGATGACGAAGTGTATTTACCAGAAGATGCAGACAATGGCTATGACGAAACCTATTACTATACAGCAGGTCATGACACCATTAACTTAGGTAAAGGTTATGATACTCTCGTCATAAAAAATATCCCGTATAATCGTGCTAATGAATGGCAGTTTAGAGCTGGGCGATTCGCTGGTACTTTCGATAATCCTTCTGCATCACTATTTTCAACCAAGGAAACTAAAAATGGCTATATTGTCGGCCCCAATGGTAATCGTATTGACTTCAAAGGTGTTGAAGACATCAAGATAACCTATTCTTATCCATTGCAGTTTACTGGCTTATCTGACGACCCCGAAGTAAAAGCGACAATTGTCTCTGGACTACCAGAAGGCTTTGCCATTGAAGGCCGTGCCCAAACACCACAACTTGGTGAAGATGGAACCTGGTTTCAGGCGGTCAATGCTGATGAACTACGTCAAGGAATACTGAAGCTTATTCCCACCAAAGGCTACTTTGGCGAATTAAACTTAGACGTGTTTCAAGTTAAAAAAATAAACCATGGTTATGCTGAAGTTCATCAAGGTCAAATTAACATCAACATTAAACCGACGAATGATGGGCTACTTTTTGTCGAACTTGGTAGTTTAGATCTTGAGAATCGACACATTCGTTCCTTGCCCTTACATATTGTCATGAACGGAAAATTAACAGCACCTGGCCAGTTTGCTACGGCTTACGTTAAATTACCTGAACATTTTAAGTTGCATAATGCTCAAGGTGAGCTACAAAAAAGTGGTTTGACTTATCCTTTGTCACCCAAAGATTTAAAAGGTTTACGTATTATTAATCTTCATGGAGAACCTAGAAATTTTACATTGGATGTAACCATGAATGGTCTTATTGATGGTCAATATATTACTGCTAGTCAAACTCGTTATGTTCCGGCATTAGATATTGTAGGAACAGATAATCGTGGTCGTGTGCTAAAGGTACCTGGTCGAATCGAGGATTTTAATGTGACACGTATAGGAAATAATATCGCTGTTACGCATATCACGCAGTCGATACAAAAATTCAGTATTAAAATGATCGATGTAGATTATCTAGAATTCGATAATGGCTTTATTAGTACTAAAGAATACGTTAAATATTTTTTTGTAACTCGTGTATTGAATCAAGTAACTGATCCAGAAAATACATTACTTATTGTATCAAATGTACCAGAATCTGCCGTGGTTAATAACGCTTTTTATTTGGGTAACGGCGCTTATGGTATTCCAGTGACAGATATTAGAGAGCAGCAGATTTCTCTTGATTATATGTCTTTAGGTGATGAGATATCGTTTAATCTACAATTAAGTGCAGTAACCATGACTCAGCAACAATCGAATACACTAAGCAATCAAACACGAATATCAGGTTATCAGAATGCAGAAATCTTTGCGAGAACCGGTGCAAATGCTTCTTTTATTGCCGGCTCGGATGGCATTAGCCTTGAAGCTCGTGCTTATGTTGAAGCGGGAACTGTTGCTACTGCTGGTGGCTCCATTGGTGGTTTAAACGGCGAAGCATCAGCACAAGCTGGTGGAAGCTCTGGAGCCTCTGTGTCTGTATTAACCACGGATACGCAAAGCAGTATTTCTGCTTATGTGGGAGCAGAAGTCGGTGCATCCACAACAGGTACGGTAAATGTTGAACAACCCTATATTCCAGGAACAGAAGCTTCTGTGGAAGGCAGTGTCGGTGTCACGGCAACAGCCTATGTCAATGCACGTCAAGATGTGGTTTTTGATATAGGTAATGGGGAACTTGCTATTCATGGAGAAGGTGGTGCAGAATTTGGTGCATTCGCTACAGCTGATGGTTATGCTTTCAGTATGATCGCTGGTGTGGGCGGAGGTGCTGGTGGTGGCGTATCAGCCGGCCCTGGTGTGAGTGTCAATGGCGGAGGCTACGCTGCTTACGATAACGGCACTGTCAGTTTTGGGGCATCCGGCGAGTTAGCCTTGTTGTTAGGTGCTGAATTTGATTTCGATGTGGTGATTGATGCGAATGCTGTTTTAGACACCGCAACATTCATTGGGCGAGGCGTGATTACAGGTAGCGAAGCCATTAGCGGAGGTTATATTGAAGCAGCAGAAGGTATTCGTCGTGGGTATATCAGTGCGATTGATGCCATTAACGCTGGTTTTATCGAAGCAGAAACGGCTGTTCAGGAAGGCCTTATCAGTGCGGAACAAGCGATAAATCGACTGAACGCCAATGCCAGTTATTTAGCCGACTATGGTTACTCCCGAACACAACGTCAATTAGTCGAAGCAGCAAGCGATACTGTACGATTTGTGCAAAACACGAATGTTAATCGAATAACAAAAAAAGCGCGAAAAAAATTGAAAAAGAAGTTTCGTAAAATTAGATTTTAGTTTTTTATACATTTTCACCTCCCAGCCGAAAGTACATAATGAGTACTTTTGGCTGGGAAAATAGACTAAAAGATTCTTAAAGATAACTCTATAATTGACAAGCAAATATTGCTTTTTTCAACTCCTTATCTTTTTTCTCAATCTCATTATCAATGATTTTAACATATTCCATTCATACCTTTTCTTAAAATTTGAACAAAGACAGTTATCACAAATTGTGTTAATTTAGCACCGTTGAACTTTAGCATTTGCCATTTGTAATAAGGTAGTCAAAATATATGCAAGAATGGATCGGATTAGCCGAATTTGTCTCAGTTGTTAATAACGGCTCAATGTCTAAAGCTGCGGATGAGCTAGGAATCACAAAATCCAGTGTCAGTAAACGCATTGCTCAATTAGAACATCGCTTACAAATACAATTACTTCATCGAGAAGCTAATGGAGTGAACCCAACCAGAGAGGGTGATGGACTTTTTAAAAAAAGCTTGCCCATTTTAGAACAACTCAACGAAATAAACAGAGTGTTATTGAGTAAAAATAGTGATTATGAAGATGAAATTCGCGTTTCATTACCTTTAGGTGTAGGAGAAAACCTCTTACAACCGATTTTTTCTGCATTCCAAATTAGTTATCCTTCAGTGAGAGTGTTGCTGCATTATTCGACACGTCAAGTTGATATTGTTAATGAAGGGTATGATTTGTGTTTTCGTTTATCGAACTCTCCCAAAGAATCTGAAGTTGCCAAAAAACTCTGGCAACGTCCTCTCCATTTATGTGCATCTTCAGGATTTATTCGTAAATATAACGCCCCAGATCATCCTGAACAATTAGCCCAATTGCCTTGCCTCGCTTACTGCGAAGATATTAAAAACCCTGTCAAAGAGTGGTCTTTTAAAAATTCTCTAACGGGTGAAGAAGTTAGCGTAACACCGAAAATTGTTATGGGATCAGATTCTGTTGACTCATTGGTTCGTTCTTGTGCCCAAGAGGTAGGTATTCTTTATTGTTCAGAATTTTTTATTCATGAAAGGTTACAAGCCGGATGTTTGTTTCCCGTGTTAACCGATTGGGTGAATGGCACCAATACATTGTGGCTTGCTTTTCCAACGGCTAAGTCTTTATCAAAGATAGCTCGATTATTTGTCGATTTTACAGAAGGCTATTTTCGAGAACACTACCAATAGTTGATTGCGTAAAAGTGCTGTTATCGCGAGAGGTTGCATGTCTACAAGAAATGTATCACGACGTGGATACTAGTAATGACGGTGTTAAAACTTGCCAATTTCAGACAGCGGCCAAAGACCGCTTTCATACTGTTACATTGAACGTGCAATAACACTGCGGATTGCATTCTCGACAGCAGCAGGCGCTTCAAAAGAAGGCGAATGGCCAACTCCCGGTATCTCCACATACTTGCCATTAGGCGTAGCATTAGCTGCATCTTTCGAAGAACTTGCACGTACAATTTGATCCGCTTTACCATGTAAGAAGTATACGGGAATCTTCACTGAAGGTAACGTGTCTTCGATATGATTGATAGAGCGACTCATTAGACCTAGACGAGCATGAGGAGGGACAACCATGCTGGTCGCTATACCAAAAGTTAACAGCTCCGATGGTAGAGGTTGGGCGGTATTTGCCAAGGTGATCCCAATCGTAGCTTTGACACGTTTAGCCAAATCTGGAGACATCATGTCCTTTGCATATTGCGCAAACCCTGGACCAACATAGGGGTTAGCGATGTCTTAGCCACTTTTCTGTAAATCTCTTCTTAAAATACTATATTAAGCGCTTGGCCCACTCTCTAAGATGAGAAGTACAAGCGCGAACTTTCGGCACTCTATGTTGATCGCCATGGGTGATAAGCCACATCGGCACATGCCAATTACACGTGCTGGGTATAATCTCAACCAACTCTGGATTTTTTATAGCGTGCTGGTGCATAACAATGCCAATACCGATTCCAGAAACAACCGCTTTCTCAACAATACTGGGTTCTTCACAACTAAAAATAACATTCTCAGGCTTTATCATTCGATCAAACCAATCATTAAGCACATTTTTAACAGGTAATTGGGCTACAGCAAATTGATGATGGATAAAATCAGCTTCATTCTCTGGTAATCCAAGCCGATTTATGTAAGATTTTGCAGCATAAAGCCCCAGTTTGATATCACCTAGGTGTGAAACAACATAGTCAGGTTCTGTCGGTTGCTGACCTACTCGAATAGCTATATGCGCTTCACCAAATTCTAACTGATATTTTCTATTATCCGGTTCAAGTCGTATTCTTAAGTTGGGATTAGTCAATAAAAATTCACCAAGCGGCTCGTTAATTATGGTGAGAACACGCTCAACAGCAGTAATGATCAATTCACCGTTTAGTAATGACTGCTCCCCATTTAAAGAACTAATAGATTGCGAAATTTTTTTGTCACTCTCTTGAAGAGCACTTAATAAAACTTTACCCGATTCGTTTAATGTAAAACCTTTATTATGTCGTATAAAGAGTTTTTGCTGCAATTCACTTTCTAAGAAATCTAATTGGCGCATCACTGTTGTTCTATGTACACCAAGAATATTGGCAGCTGCAGTAGCTGTACCATGAGTCGCAATCAAGTACACTGTTCTTAGTTCATTCCAATACTGCATACCTAATTTTACCTATAAACTGAATTTAAGAATAACGTACTTTAAATAGTAAGGAATAAACAACAGGTACCAGCAAAAGTGTAATGGCCGTCGCAAATAGTAAGCCAAATAAAATAGCAACGGCCATTGGCTCAAACATGGGGCCACCACCTATCCATAATGGCAACATACCGCCCACGGTCGTTGCCGTTGTTAAAAGAATCGGACGCATACGTTGTTGAGCTGCTGCAATAATAGACTGTTCTGGGGATAAACCATTTTCTTCAATTTCTACCTTGATTCTATCCAACAGCACAATAGCATTGTTGATGACAATACCTGCTAATGAAATAAGACCTAAAAAGGTAAAAAAACCAAATACAGACTGAGCAACAAGAAGACCAAATACAATACCAATCAAACCTAAAGGAATGGTTATCAATACAATTGAAGTCCGTCTTAAAGAATTGAATTGTAGCATTAGAAGCAACAAGATTGAAATGCATGCCAAAGGTAATGCAGCCACAATAGATGCTGATGCAGCATCTGACTCATCCGTTTCTCCGCCCTCTTGAAAGCTATACCCCAATGGCCAAGATTTTGAATATTCAATTAACCAAGGGCGAATCTGCGAAGCAACCGATGCTGCTGTCACATCTTTATCAATTTGAACTTGAATAGTTACCATACGCTCTCTATCAAGCCGCTTTATTCGTGAAGGTTCCCAAACAATTTTAATGTCCGCCACTTGATTCAACGGAACCACAGCAGATGAACTTTGCGAAAATATGGTAATGTTTTCTAGTTTGGTTAAACTATCACTCGTTTGACTTGCCGTTCTCATCACCACAGGAATAATATCATCGTCTTCTCGATATTCGGTCAGTTCCAAACCTGTCAAGTTAGTATTTAATGATGTTGCTATATCTTGATTCGTCACACCTGCACGAAACGCTTTCGCTTGATCAATATCAATAATCAATTTTTTACTTTGAGGTCCCCACGAATCTTTCACTGCGGTAACATCCGGTAATTCCCAAAATTTATTTTTTATCGCAGTGACTCTATCAAATAATATTTGATAGTCAGGTCCAGAGACTTTAATCTCGATAGGATAGGATACGGGAGGACCATTCCCTAAACGTTTTACTTGAATTTGAGAATCAGGTTCATTTTCGAAAAAATAGGATTCAATCGCAGATTTTACAGGATCCAAGGACTCACTATTATTTAAATTCAAAATAATGGTAGCTTCTGATTCATTGGGGTTTGCTGGATTGAAAGAAAGCACAAACCTAGGTGCGCCAGTACCTATATACGCCGTCCACCCCAATAAGCCCACTGAGAGAGGATCTTGCTCATTAGCCATTAAATTTTCTAGAAAATAGTTTTCCATATTTTTAATGGTTTGTTCTGTCGTGGCAATATCTGTACCTGTCGGTAACACGAGTTCTATCGTTAAATGAGGATCTTCTGAAGGGGGAATAAACACAGCGGGCACATATTTCATACCGTAAGTAGACATAAAAAATAAACCAATAATAAACACGCAAAAAGTTATTGGTCTTTTCAATACAAATAACAGTAATGCGCGATATTTCTTATAAACATTGGAATTAAACTCTTCTTTATGATCATTTTTTTTGGCTTCAACTTTAATAAAAGGAGATATCATGGGAATAAAGGTCATAGAAACAAGCCAAGAGAGAAGAAGCGCAATAGTAACAACATAAAAAATTGCCGCAGTAAATTCACCTACCGTTGATTCCGCTAACGCAATAGGTGTAAATGCCGCAGCTGTGGTCAATGAGGAAATTAACAGTGGCGCTTTCATTTCCGTTGCGGCATTAATAGCGGCAGATATAGGAGATTCGCCCTGCTCTCTTCGTACTATTGTCGCTTCGACAACAACGATGGCATTATCGACTAATAAGCCAAGAGCAATGATTAATGCTGCGAGTGATATTTGATCAATTCCAATATCAAATTGCGCCATCACAACAAAGGTAGATACCATTACAATAGGTATCAGCGAAGCGACTACCATACCCGTTCTTAAACCTAAGGATAATATCATTACAGCAATCACTATGAGGACCGCCTGCAATAAATTACTCACGAAGTTATTCACCGATTTACCGGTTAATAGAGATTGCTCAAACATAGGTTTAATTGTCATGCCTAATGGCAAATCTTGTTCAAGTGTGGGTATCAAACGCCGTAATTCCTCACCTAAGTCCAGTAAATTTCCACCTTCACGCATAGATATTGCAATAGAGATCCCTGAATCACCATTAACACGCACTAATACATCAACAGGGTCTTTGTAAGCACGACTAATATCGACAACATCACTCAATTGAAGCAATACGTTTTGGCTAGGAAGCTTAATAATCGTTGCCTTTAAATCATCAACCGAATCAAAATTACCGGTTGGCTCTAAACTAATACGCTCGCGACCAATAGTAACATCGCCACCGGTCGATAAGATATTGAGTGCTTCAAGCGTAGTACCTAATTCTTGAGGAGAAAGACCCAATTCCGTTAATCGTACATTGTCGTATTCCATGTAAATACGTTCTTCTAGGTTACCGTATAAATCGACCTTTGCCACATCAGAAACTTTCAGTAAATGATCACGAATAGATTCCGCTTGGTCATTGAGCTCTTTCTTAGTAAAGTCGTTACCGACCAAACTATAGATATGACCATACGTGTCTCCGTATTCATCGTTCACAACAGGTGTTGTAGTGCCTTTAGGCAAAGCAGGGGTTACGTCCTCTACTTTTTGACGCATATCATCAAACACAGGTTGAATATCTTTAATACTATCCAAAAAATTTACAGTAATAACTGAAATTCCCGAACGAGAAACACTGGTCATATCATCAACTTCTGGCATTTCTTGAATTTTTTCTTCAATAACTTCCGTAACCAGTAGCTCCACTCTTTCAGCACTCGCCCCCGTAAAATACGTTGTAATAGTAGCTGTACGTATAGTAAATCCAGGATCTTGTGCTTTAGGAAGTGCTTTGTAAGCAAATAATCCACTTAAGAACATAGAAATCACTGCTACGAGAGTCACGCGGTTATTTTTTATTGCCCACTCTGTAAGTTTCATTTTTGACTCCCGTTAATCCGCACGAACCAATAACCCATCTCGTGCGTTTACATGACCTGCTAACAAAATACGTTCACCGTCATTTAAGCCCTTGAGTACTTCTAATCCATTTGTATTCAGTTCACCGATTTCTACTTTTCTTTTTTGTAATTGCCATATTGCGTCAGAATCCGATGGTAAAACGACAAAAACGAAAGTACCGCTTTGATCTTGAGATACCGCAGTACTCGGTACATAAATGACTCTCGACGCAGAATCAGATGAGAATTGAAAAGAGGCTTCCGCAGCGAGATTATTTCTTATCGAATCTGGAAAATCGGTAAGAGCCAATGTAATAGGAAATGTTGAGCGATTTGACATGCCAATTCCAATTTCAACCACGCTACCCTTATAGGTTTCCTTAGGCACAGAAGGAAATTGTATCTGCCCTTCCAAACCATCAGAAAATTGTCCGATGACACTTTCAGGTACATTAATTAAAACTTCCCAATCATTGCCACAACTTGCTGTTGCTATTCGCTGATTAGCTGTGACATTTTCATTTTCCTCAATTTCGATATTGGCCACTGTGCAGTTTCGTTGCAACATCAAATGCGTATAGTCGACATTTAAAGCAGCTAATTTAGCTGCTTGCACCATTGCTTCATAGTTTGCCGATGCGGACTCTGACTCTGCCAGTGCACTATCAAGTTCATTCCTAGAAGCATTGTCATTGGCATACAATTGACGAATTCTCTGATATTCTGACTCAGCACTGCGACGCAACGCTTCAGCTTTTGCGGCATCGGCTTTAGCTTGGTCAAGCTGGACAATAAAAGAAGATCTATCGAGACTTGCTAGTAGTTTTCCTGCTGAAAAAGTTTCACCCACTTTCATATTGATTTTATTGACCGTTCCTGAAACTTTAAAGCTGAGTTCAGTTTCACCTGCTGATCGTGCAATACCACTAAAAACTCTCTCTCTCGACACATCTTTTGACGTGACCACTCCAGACTTAACCGGCCTTAATGATTCCTTTGTAGCTACAGGTTCATTACAGCCTAACAGCATTATCGTTGCTATAAAACTTACAGAAATAGATAATAAATAGTGAAAATATTGTATATTCATAGCTTAGCCTTATACTGATTCGCAAACTCTTCAAATTGCTTAAACCACTGTTGTGATTGTTCAAATGAAACGTAGAAGTCAAAAAAACCGATGGCACGCTGAACCGTCATTAAGTCTTGTAAGTGTGTATAATAGGCATTAAAAGAACTTAATTTAGCGTTTAAATAGCTATTTTGCGCATCAATTAAATCAATATAGGATGAAATTCCGCGCGTATAAGAATCAGCTACTAGTTCGTAAGCACTTTTCGCAGCATCAACAGAATCTTTAGACAATTCAATATTGATTCTTGATGCCGTTGCTTGCATAACCGCATTCCTCGTTGAGGTTTCAAGGTTATCTTTTAGTTGTGACAATCTAAAATTGAGTTGTTGCAGAGTAATTTTAGCTTGTAATTGTTCCGCTTTTATTTTTGAACCTTGGTAAAGCGTCCATGTGAAATTTACGCCTACATTCCAATCGTTATCATAATCACTTTCAAACGGAGTACCATTGTCATCGATAATTCTTGTAGATTCTGCTTCAAGAGTGACATCAGGTACAAAACGTTTTCGTTTTGCTGCAAGTAACAATCGTTTTTGCGATTTAATTTGATGTTCTAGAGAAATAATTTCTGGAGAATATTCAAAGCTTTTTACTACCAAAAAATCACTAAATATTTTAACTTGCAAAGGAGAGTCTAATAAATTTTCTAAATATGCATGTCCAAATATTTGAGGGTCTTTTAAATCAGTACTTTTTGTCGAAAAGTCTTTTGATATAGGTCGATGTAAAATTTGATTCAAGATTTTTATCTTTTGAAAGTAATTGCTTCTCGCTAAAACTACAGATTGCCTGTCATTAGCTACTTCGGTTTCAAAACGAAGTTTTTCTGAACGATTAGCAGCTCCTACTTTATAACGAAATTCGGCACGTGCTAGGTTGGCTAAAGTCAATTGTAAATTATCTTGTTGTATCTTAAATTGTGTTTTAGCAATGATAACTTCTAGATACGACTGGGCGGTTGATTCTATAATATCGAGTTTAATAGCATCGTAATCAGCTTTTGATGCTTTTTGCAAAAATTTAGCCGAAGTAAAACGACTCAATTGTGACTCTGAATACAGTGTTTGAGATAAATTCACACCGATGTTTGCTGTTTGCGTTTGTCTTGTTACCGCTAAATCTTCATCTTGCTTCTGCCAGCTTGAAGAGGCTGCCAATTGAGGAAGCAATGATGATCGAAAAATTTTCGTATCTTCTTGAGCAAGTTGATAATCAGTTTCTGCTATTGCAATCGATAAATTATGTTTCAATGATTCATCAATGGCTGTAAGTAATGTGATTTCTTCACTAGTTTCTTCTAGTGAATTAATTTGTACCGCTTCAAGCAATATATTGAACGGAGGAGAATAATTGATATCTCTTGCCGTTTGCATATTAATAGTGAGTCTGTCTTTGATATCTAAAGAAACCAGTAAACTTTCTGGCGTTCTTCCAAAAACAATATCTCTAATATCTATCGCTAATCTTCGCGCTAATTGTTGATAATTCGGTAATAATGCTGTCCCCATTAAATAACCTGCTTCTACTTCATCACTTCCTAAAACAGAAAAAGAAGGTATTTTTCTTGTCCGCAGAATATTAATAAGCGCTTGATGTTGAGTTTTTGTGAAACGTAATTGCGGAAGAATAACTAAAGCATCAACAGTAGAGGATAATAAGTTCCGTTCAATATTAGGGACGTTAGAAGATTGAATTGGTATTAATTCTAATCCAGATTGCTGTTCAGATTCTTTCAATATCTGATTAAGAAAAGGCAAGGCATTAAAAGATGAAGCATCAATTAAAACACCAATTTTTTGAGCTTTTGTTGCATTTTTGAAGAGAAGAATTTCAGTAACAAGATCAACATTCGTCATTAAATAATGAAGATTCCTTTGACCACTGCTTCCTTCTTTTGTTAATGGAAATCCTTGATGACTTGGTGAAACCACATTAGCTGCTATGCTGGGTTTTATTAATTTTACCTTCCGTATGGCATCACTTGATAAAATACCCAATGCTACAACAATATCGGTATCATCTTGCTGCATGATTTGTTTTAAGTTCGTAGACGCTTTATTATAATCCCATTCACTGTGATAAATATTATCCTGAACAACTCGAAAGGATACCCGCGAATCTGATAAAACCTCTAACTCTCTTTGTAACTCCGAAATAAGATTCGAAGCCCATGTAGATTGTCCATCTGTGACTATTTTTAAATTAACCGTCTCACTCAATAATGATTTTGAAAAGGCAAATACAAAAAAAAAAATATAACCACTGATTGTTTTTTTCATCACTCATTCCAATGCAAAAGCAAAACAAATTTGTTAATAATCTAATTTTAAAGACAATCTTT
>JBCCZV010000085.1:0-15805 GCA_039187085.1 Pseudomonadota bacterium | reverse complement strand
CTTTTGCAATGCATTACTAATACTCTTATGTTGCACCAAAACAGGACAAAGTTGTTTCTGTGAGGAACGTAATTGATTTTATATTTTTTTCATGTTTAAAAATTTTTTTTTTAGTTTCCATTACAATACTTTTTTCCACCTAATCTACATCAAAAAATCATCCAAACGAAAACTAGTTTTATAAAACAAAAATAATTAGTGATTTGTTAAAATCAATCAACGAACAACAACTCATTGTTTTTTATTAAAAAAAATTATCATTCATAAGATTTGAAATTACGTTTTTTAGCTTGTTATTCATTTTTTTTATTTTGAACAAGCATTCTAAAACTCTGAAAACTTTATGACATTCTTCATGATTTTTTCCACTAAAAATTTAAAAACTCAAAGAATTATGGGGTTGACCATTGCCCAAAAATATAGCTACTATCAATTCAATGGTAAAATTGTATTACGTTAAAATTTACTAAAACATTTACTTTTTTTCATCAAAACAACATTTAATAATCCGGATTCGTTGTCTAGAAATTTTTATTTTTTGGGGGAATACACTTTGAAAACCTATCGATGTGGGCAGATCGCTCTTTCTGTAAAACTTGCCTTAGGAATTGCGATTCTTAGCAATGGATTTGTTCCAACCGCTTTTGCTGAAGAAGATGAAGCTATTGAAAAAATTCAAGTCACTGGCTCCAGCATTAAAAGAACAGATATAGAAAAAGCGGTACCTGTTCAGATTATTGACCGCGAAGAAATTGAACGAAGCGGGGTCGCTTCAGTCGCGGACTTAGTACAAAGCTTACCTGTCATGCAAGGCTTCATTACTGCTGCGGATTCCGTCGGTGGTGGTGGTGGTGGTATACAAACGGCATCAATCCATGGTATTGGTCAAACACCAGAAGAATACACTTTAGTTTTACTCAATGGCCGCAGATTAGCTCCCAGTGGTTCAGGCTCAGCAATTGACTTAAATGCTATTCCCTTAGCAGCTCTGGAGCGAATAGAAATTTTAACTGACGGGGCTTCAGCGTTATATGGTTCCGATGCTATTGCTGGAGTTATCAACTTCATTACCAAGAAAAATACTGAAGGTTTCGATGTTTCCGCACGTTTCTTTACACCGCAAGACGATGACGGAGAAGGCTGGAACATTGACTTTACTGCTGGTTTTGGCGATATCGACGAAGATGGCTACAACATACTTTTCGCTTACAGTCATGATAGACAAGATCAAGTCTCTTCAACCGGTAGAGATTTTGCACGTTCCGGTATCATTAATTTTGAAAATAACGGTAATAATTATCTCTTCTTCAATGGTTCAGCGAATGCCATTCCGGGCAACGCATTGGTCAATACATGGCTTATAAATCCTGATGGCACACCCTTGCTTAATGAAGAAACTGGAGATCCTATATTTGGCAATGTTAGCTTCAATCCATATCTTTTTGCCAATGGAGAGTGTGCTCCTAATACTTCACAAATAGGAAATGCTTGTTTATTTGATTTCACTTCTACATTAGAGATTTTTCCAGAATCCGACCGAGATAGCTTTGTATTAGAAACAACTGTAGCTATTAATGATAATATTGAAGTGTTTGCAAGCGGGATCTATACCGAATATGAAATGATTACCCGAATTGCGCCTTACCCTACAGGGGGTTTTCCAGTATCACTTGATTCAAACTTATACTCGACCTATATCGAGCCTTACTTGACAACTGTTCTCGATCATCCCAATTTAACTAATGCTCAAGTAGCAGATAGGGTAAACAGCATAACCGCCGCGTTTGGTCAGTGGCGAGCTCTGCCCGCAAGCAACAGAACCACTCAATGGGACACACAATCGACTAATCTTGTTTTAGGAACTCGCGGAACCATTGACTTAATAGACTTTGAAGCTGCTATACAATACGCTAAAAATGATTCTGACCAAAACTACATAGCGGGCTGGCTAGCTGAAACACCCTTTATAAATGCGTTATCCAGTGGCAGCATTGATGTGTTTGCGCCTGCAGGCACTGTTACTCCAGAAGACATGGCCGGATTAAGTTACAATGGTAACTGGACTAATGATTCTACGGAGTTATTTGGCTTTGATGCTAGTTTCTCAATGCCTGTTTTCGAGTTATCGGGTGGTGAAGCACTTCTGGGTGCCGGAGTTGATTATAAATCTTATGAATATCAGCAGACTGTTTCTGATGCGAATAATGAGGAGCTTGTTCTATTTGTAACAAGAGATTCTCCTTATAATCTTGAACGAGAAACCTATGGTGCTTTTTTCGAGCTTGTCATGCCTCTTCTAGATAATCTTGAAGTCACTGCATCCGGAAGATTTGATGAAATTGGGGCTGTAGAGGCGTCTGTTTATAATGCTGATGGCATTGAAACAGCATCAGGTGTAAAGGTTAATGACAGTGCGAATGACTTTACTTATAAATTAGGCGTAAAATTTGATTTAACCGAAGACATTACATTAAGAGGTTCTTACGGCACGGCTTTCAAAGCACCAACTATGCTACAAATTGGTGAGCATGTATCAGAATTCGGTGTAACCGGAGGCACGTATATTTGTCCATTTTCTGGTTCCGACCCATTATTTGTAGGTTGTGATGCCAGTGGACCAGCACAGTATGATGTGCTTCGTGCAGGCAACCCTGATCTAGAAAACGAAGAATCAACACAATACACTTTTGGAGTTGTTTTTTCTCCATCACCAGACTTCAACGGAACCATTGATTACTGGGATGTAGAAATGGAGAATCTGGTTGTTAGATTAACAGAAGCGCAAATTTTTGCAGACCCTGTAACATACCGAGATTTATTTTCTGTCGTACAAGATGGTGCGATTCCGACATTAGCCATTTTGCAAGAAGCTGTTAATGTTGGTAAAGCCAACTATTCAGGGATTGATTGGAACCTCGTTTTCTCCAATACTCTCTCTTTTGGTGAGCTTAGAACTGTTTTTGGTGGCACCTATATGTTGACTAGTGAAAGCCTTAGACCAGGTACAACTAATGAGTACGTATCGAGTTTAGGACGGTTTGGTGAGGATGACGAAGTAAGGTTTAAAGTACAAACACAAATATCTTCTACCTTAACAACTGGTGATTTTGAAAATACTGTTACATTAAATTATAAAACAGGTTATCAAGATCAATTCCAAAGTGCAGAAACTTGTTCTGTTACACTAAATGATGCTCTTGGACGCTGTGTCGATATGCAACTTCGCGTATCTTCTTACACAAAAGTTGACTATCTACTTAGATATAATGTCATGGATGATTTAAAAGCTTCTCTCGGCGTTAACAATGTTTTTGCTAGAGAACCTGATTTATCTTTGAGAACCAGTGGTGCAGGACACCAAGTTGGTTTCGATCCGCGTTATTATGATGTATTTGGTCGTGCCTACTATGTTCAAATTGATTACAGCTTCTAAACCTTGATTGAGCAACAGCCCAATAAAAAAGCCACTTTATAGTGGCTTTTTTATCACAACTCAAAACTTTTTAATACTGGCAATCAACTTCAGGTGTATCTAAAACTACAGAATAGTAATGCTCGACATAATTATCATAAATTGGATTAGTTCCACCGTTACCCGCTTCTGAACCTATGATATATGTCTCATCTACGGGAATACCACCACGATTGTATGCTGAGATATCTGTATCTGCATTACCGTATGCTCTAACAATATCTAATTTGGCATCATTAATGAGATAATCAATGTATTCAGCTTTATAGTTTTCGGTGTCTAATGCTAAAAGCCCATCTCCAGATGGATTTGTTCGTAAGTGCCAACGCAATAAACCCAGGCTCTCCAACCAATCTCTAGTGTCGTTAGCAACCCAGTAAGGTCTACCTGTTAAGAAAACTACTTGATAATTTTTATTTTGGTAAGCTTGCACAACTTCAGCGGCATATTCATGAGCTGCAACCCCGTCGTTTAAACCTAAGAATTCAGTAATACCTTCCAGATCACTTAAAGAAAGTGTTCCATCAATATCAAATAATACTGTTTTGCGATTGGCTTCGATAACGTTAAGATAGCCATTGGCTTCTGTTAAGTCACCTTCCACAACCATTTTTATAGCATAATCACCAACAGGTTTCGCACTCAATGGCATGTAAATTTTTCCATCACTATCCGTTTTATCAGAACCAAGATATTCCCAGTTACTCATTCCTTGAGTTGCTAGATACACATGGATAACTTCATCTTCTAAATCTTTGTGAAGGATTTTATCGTAATCAAATTTACCAACTAGTGTCGTCGACTGGCCTTCAGCGACTATCATGTCATGTACCATATGATAGGGTCGATAGAAAGCAGACAATAGCCAGTTACCAAAGTGTCGAAAACCTTTTTGTTTTGGAGCATTAAAATTCGGTAAGTTTTCAACAGCATCAGGGTTAGGACAAGTGGCTGCTATAACTTGTGATGAATTAATAGAAATAACGGCCAATGCACAAAGTGCTAATAACATTGATTTAAAATTTTTTATCATTGTTTTCGCCTATCTTCAGTTAGATGTTGAGGGATTATTGAAGAGGCGTAATTTATAAGAAATTGATCAGATGATGCAACGCGATTTCCTATTTTTCATTTAAGTGTCACTTAAATGAAAAATAGGAAACGGTTTTCATAAAAACTTCATAAGAATGGACTGCTAGTGAAATATTGAACATTTCAAAAATGATGAATGAATCATCAAAAGACTGAAATTTTTTTGTACAAAGTATTTTTTTATCTAAAAAAATGATGTTTGAATTTAAATAAATCAATAGATGGATAGCTTACTTTGAGCTTTTATTAAGTACGTCCGCTTCTTCTTTAAACAATTCTTCCATAAAATCTAGGGATGCTTGTTCATAAATAGTTTCTTTGTGTTGAGCCCACAACGCCTGTACTTTATCTTGATGACTTTCTTTTCTATCCACAAACACAGCTGTTTTTAACTGCCCATTTGTTTGTCCTGCCGCCAAAGGGTATTTAGCAAAGACAAATTGATGACTAATCATATCTAAAAAAGGGCCTGACGCTTTTGACGGCATAATAAAGATCACCTGTAAACCTAATGATTGGGTTAAGTAGTTTATAACTGAACGCGATCTGGCTTCATCCATTTTTGAAAAAGCTTCATCAACCAATACGGTACGCAAATGAGCACCAGGTTGATTGTACTGCAGTGCGGATGTAATAGCAGCAGCTCGAATAATGTATGCAGGTGTTTCGAGCTGCCCTCCTGATCCAGTACCATACTGACTTAATGCTATGGGCTCTTTACCCGGTACTTCCTTATAAATTTCATAATGACGATAATTACGATAATCAGCCAACCTTTCTAACTCACGAATAGCTCTAGCTTCATCATCATCATCTAATAACATATTGAGAAGCTTATCACGTACTTGCTTAGATTTTTTTGAAAGCTTTAAATCAAAAAGAGTGGTTCCATCACCTATAGGAAACTGACGAACCTCTTCAAAAAAGTCCCAGTACTCCTTAAAATCTGGCATGAACTCCCAATGAAAACGATACGTTTCTTTTTCTTGACCAAATTGATGACGTTTTAATTCTTCGTTTAGATCTTCTAAAACCCGCTCGCCTTCCTTAACGGCTTGATGAATCACTCCACACAAATGATCCACAAAGGTATTATCAAATGTTTTCTTGAGTTTAGAAATACTGTCTTGTTTTTCAACCAGTTTGTTAGCTTTTAACAGGATAAGAGTTGAATCGATTCCCAATTGAATTTTACATATTTTTGTAAACTGCTGGTGATTGGGTAAATCACCTACATCCAATGTAATAGGTATGGCTTCTGAACTATTACTGATTTGATTATGTTCTCTTAACGCATTGATCAGTGAATAACGATTTTTACTGATCGCTTCAAATGCTGTTTTCACATCATTTTCTTCTAATTTTTTAATGTTCACTTTTTTGGCAAAAACTTTTGCCTGATTTATCAAATCATCTGCATCGACATGGTTCCAAACTTTCGTTGTTGCATCAATATTTTCTTCTGACTTTTCTACCTCTAAAGCAAGATTATCTTGCTCTTTACTAAAATTACTTTTTTTTCTTTCAGAGTCTTTAAGTTGTGTTTCTAATTGACCGTGCGTTTTTAAATGCTTATCAATGTGCTCTCGAATCTCGCCTTGTTTTTCTTGAACATCGGTAATGGTTTTTTCAAGATCTTCAAAACGACTTAAGTCTAAATCATTAATTTGTGTTTGAATCGCTTGCGTTTCACGATAATAATCCAAAAGAAGATTCACTTCATTTGCAATTTTCAGAGAATGAAAGGCTTCAAGGTGCTGTACAATTTCCACCAAATTTTGGAATTGCTCTTGTGTTTGGTGAAGCTCAATCAAACAGTTATCTATACCTTCCTTTTTGGCAACTAAAGAACGTATTCTTGCAGCTTTACCAAACACTAAATCAGCATCATCAACATCGCAACGAAACATCGCATAATTACCAGAGCCAATAGCTTCAGGCGTTACTCCACGACGGGTTTGCCGTAACTCTTCAGTGGTCTCAACACGCGAGACATTACCATAGCTGGCGATGACAAAATCTTTGATAGCTGCATGAGTAAATTCCATAACATGAATTATAGAATCTTCCGATAACGAAAACCTCTCTGCATCTTGTTTGGCTTTCGCTGTTTGAATAACTTTTGAGGTATTTTTTCCTTTGAGGTTCCTTACAACTTTAATGGCTTGTGCTTCATGTTCTGGCTCAACAATAATTGCAAAACGATTACCACCTAAATAGCCCTCAATAGCTGTTTGCCAACGTTCATCGTTAACCTCTACAAAATCACACAAAACACGTGGTTTGCTCCCTTTCACCATTTTAGTAATCGCAGCTATAGCTTCGTTAACAGCATGGGGATACCTAACTTTATGATTACTTTCTAGTCTTTCAATTTCAACATCAAATTGTTTTCGCTGACGTTGAAGTTGAGCAGCAGTTTCTTGTTTTTGATCACGCAAACGTCTTAACTTATCAATTGGAGGCTTGGTATTAACTCCTACTTCACCAGGATGTTCGAATAGAAACTGCCAAAGCTTTTGGTGCTCAATTTGTGTTTTCTGTGCAGGCTCTAAAAAATCTTGAAAGGGCTTAATATCGACCCAATCATTGGTTAACAAAGTTTGATAATCTAATTGTTTCCATGCTTTGCTATTCGCAACAGATTTCGCTAATTTTTGGCTTTGTTTAATTTCTTCTGACGAAAAGCTGGCTACTAACCATTCATCGCCTAAATAGCGTAAAAGCGCTTGTGCCGTCTCAATATTCTTTTTAACTTGATTATCTTGTAATAATAATTGCTTAACAGACTGTACAAGTTTTTCTTGCTGCGTATCTAAAGATTTTAATAAATTATCTTTTTGCTGTAATTCGGCGTAGCCTCGTCGTTTCGCCGTTAAATCAATGACTCTTTCACTGAGCTCTTTGTATTGATTTTGAGTTGAACTGTAGCGTCTTCGTTAGCAGTAATCGCCTCTTTAAGTTCTTGACAACGTAATTTTTCTTGTCGATAACGTTGTTGGCCTTGTAAAAACTTTGCTTGATGTAGAGTTAACGTGTGAGAATTAAACTTGATCCAATTATCTATATAGTGGTTGGCTTCTCGATTAGCCAACTCCAATCCATCTATTGCATCATTAATACGCTTAGCATCTTGCTCCATGGCATTAATGGTTTTCATCATACTTGAAATGTTTGAGATAGCTTCACCCAAATCTCGCTTATCAAGAATTTCACTCGCGACAAAGTCATTAATACTGGCAACAGGCTTATATGCCATGAAGCGCGAAAACGCTTTAGCAGCAGCATTAGCTTCTCTTTCACTTAAAGAGGTATGGCGGCCTCGTAATGCACCATATAATCGAGATAAATAACCTTTTTTTGTCGAGTACTCTTCAACAGACTTTGAACTACCATAAATAGCTTTTAATTGCTTAACTACACGGTCGAGAGGCATTACACGTGCGGGATTACTTTCGATTACATCATGAATATTAAAATCATGACGAAAGGGCAAAATCATAAATTTTGCGTCAATTTCACGGGCGACGTGCTTTTTCCCTGCCGAATCTAAATCCGCTCGTACACCAATGAGTGCGACAAAAGGATCCGCTGGTTCACCCTGGGAAGGATGAAATAGTGCAGCTAAATATCCATCTGTGAGTTGTGTACGGGCAAAACTTCCATCATCACACCCCAAAACGTAGGAAGACAAAGTTCTGACTTGTTTACCTCCTTTACCCTTTTGAGTGGTTTCATCTTGTCCTGGGTTGTAGTTAAAAAGATTACTTTTTGCAGCAGTCATAATTGTTTGAATAGCGTCGGCGGCTGTTGTTTTTCCTGAACCAGAGGCACCAGAAAATAAATTTAACGGACCAAACTCAAATTCACCGTTAGGTACATTACCCCAATTAACAAAAACAAAACGCTTTAAATACATAACTTACTCTTTCGTATAGAAAATTCGAAGATAAAACCAAACTTAACAGTGGGCCAGCAACGAAACTTAATCAGCGTGGCCAATGATTTATTGTGTGTTATCTAATTGAGATTCCGGCTGTTCATGTAATGCATCATTTTTTATAGTATCAGTTGATGTCAACACATTATCAGTAGCAGGCATAGAATTATGATTTAAGGTTTCCAGAACCGAAGTGGTCACCATACTAGTGATCATGGGCCGGACTTTGAGCCAACTATCATCTTCATTACCATCGTTATCCAAGGTTAGTTTAATTAAACGTAATTGACGCATTTTGACGAGCAGTGCTTTTCTCTCCGTAACGTTGACGGGCATAGAGCGATTTAATAAACTTTTCATAGCAATATTTAATGATTCAATTGATAACGCAGCACACCCTAACTCATCAATATTACCCTCGTGTAAGAGTTGCTCGTATTGATGCCTCAGCACCAAAATTAAAGCCACTTCATGTTGATTAAGTCGGCTTCGAAATCCTGAAAATGGCGACTGGGCATCATCCATACCAGGCACATCAGCGCCTGGTGGAAATAAACGTAGAAATTGGAAGTGTGGTTGATGATCAATACGTATATCTAATACGAGCAAAAAATCATCGATCAATGATTTGCAACGTAGGTACAAATCGTAAAACTCCATTTCCGTTTGGCTTTCATCTCGACATAAAACGCCATAATCCAGTAAGCGTTGAAGCAAACTTTGAAAAGCCTCATAATCAATATTTAGCTTTTTTAATTGCCCTAATAAAAATTCATTCATGCTTGTCATAGCACAGTTACCTTAAAACTTGTATTATTGTAGAACACCTAAACACCAGAGTTTTCTACAAAGCGGATCGTATATTCATCCATCATCCGGTAAAACTCGTTAGACACTTGTTGTTTATTGGTAAACAACAACTCTTTCTCTTCATTCACTACTTTTTTTACATGCCAATTGATTTCAAAACGATATTCCGATTGTTTATGAATTGCTGTTATAGCCTCTATTGCATGTGCTGCACGTAAGAAATCTTGGGCATTATTGATTGGCAATTGACTCGCTTGAATACTATGACCTGCTTTTAAAGATTCGATTAAAAAACTTTGTATATCACCTGATGAAATCATAAAAGCTTTTTCAAGAGCTTCGCGGATAAAGGTTTCTTTGCGCGCTTCTTGACTCATAGCAACAGTTTGCGTTAACCGATTGTCCAATACACGACGTTTTGCTGTTTCGCGTATTTTAATATTACCAGGGTCAATGAATCCTAACTTCACATTCAACATTTGTGCGCCAGCTGCCAGTAATTTTTTATCTTGTGTCTGTGGGTCACATTGAGATAAATTTTTGCATACATCATTTAAAGATTCTTGACGTTGACTTGCCAAAAAAGTCATTTGCCGGATGATAATATCTGCCCGATTGGTGTAGCTTTGTAAAGCCCTTCTCACTTCGGGTAACATTTTTTCACTGGCGCTTTTGACTCGGTTTTCAATGTCATCGAGGATTAACATCAGTAAAGACATTTTTGGATCTTGTATTAAATCTGGAAATGTTGCGCGTAAGCGTTTTTCAACAGCTAATTTAAAGTCTTTTTTGCGTTTTCGACGTATAGACTTAATTAACTCAATAATGTCATCTTTATGTTTTTCAATATTATCTGCAGATAAACGCACAGCTACATCTGGCTGGAAACGTTTATCCATATAATCAAAAAACTTCTCCGTGGCTTGTTCTACTAGGATTTGTTGCTCAACGTCTTTAATCAGATCGCGTTTACGATCTTCTAACTCAACAATTAAATCCGTAAAATCACTAATTATTCTCTCAGAAAATTCCCAAGCATCGACAAGATCATGAATTTCTCCATGTTGAGAAAAAACAATCAGTGCATTTTTTGTATTACGTGTATTTCGATGCTTAGTTCGAAAACGGGATAAATCAGAATCGACGAGCGGCTGGGTAAACAAACGCCCTGAACGCGTCAAACGATAGGCACTTTGCATCGTACCTTCATCAAAATGTTGCTCTATCCAACCGTTCTCAACCAAACGGTTTAAAATAAAACCTGCTACTTCTCGCTCAGTTTTTAAAGATAGTTCATTATCTAGGATATTCTCGTCATCTAAAGAAGGTGCCTGAATAATAGCTTCTTGAAAAATTTCAATGATTTGTGTACGGGAAAGCTGATTGCCATAGTCGGCTAGAGAGGTATACATACGTATATAAAATAACCGCAAACAAGCAACCGCCTGTTCTCGGTACTTACCGCTTAAAGGGCGAAAAAAATGTAAACGCTTTTCAGTGAAAAACATGAGTGAACTTTAAACCCAATCTTATCGACATAGGGTCGTTGAGTATAAGGCCAGAGAGTTCATTCTACAAATGATAGCCCCTTTAAACACGAACAACCTGTAAAATTAATAGTTTACAAAAGACTCAACGCTGTTATTAGTTTCGAAAGCTGAAATTTTTGCTCACAAAGTATATTTTTAAACCTTTTTTAGTCAACTTGTGGTTAGCCCTTGAGTTATGTTATAACATTTTTCTTGTCTCCACGGTGATTATCGAACACTAAGTAAAGAAGTTTTAAAGATTACTTAGTAATGTAACATCCTAACTTTACATCCATCATTTGTTTACTTTGGGAATATTATGAACACTAAGCTTATCTCTAGTATAACTTTGACTGGCTTCGCTCTAACAACATTGTCTGCCGCAGCCGAAGAAACAACTACACCACCAGCTAAGAATGCTTTTAACCCACAAATTTCTTTCATCTTCGATGGCGCTTATTACTCTGATAATCAAGATGGTGAAGGTTATGAATGGCTAGAAGAAATTCCAGGCATTCAGGGCGAAGGCCACAGCCATGAAGGTGAAGAGGAGCATGCTCATGGAGAGTTGAGTGAAGGCTTCAATTTGCGAGAGCAAGAATTAGTTATGACCGCCGCCATCGATCCAAACTTAGATGGTTCTGTATTTTTGGCCATCTCAGAAGATGAAATTGAGATTGAGGAAGCTTTTTTCACAACTCGTGGTTTACCAGGTGGCCTACAACTTAAAGCTGGTAAATTCCTTAGCTCAATAGGCTATCTCAATAACAAACACGTTCATACATGGGATTTTGTTGACCAAAACCTAGCCTATTTAAGTCTCCTGGGTGATCATGGACTCAATGATACCGGTTTACAAGTTACTTGGTTGCCAAAAACCCCTTTCTACACACAATTGGGTATTGAGTGGTTTCAAGGTGATGAACAAGAACGTTTAGGACTTCGCGTTGAAGAGGAAGAAGAACGTGAAGAGTTAGGCCTAGATGAATTAGAAACCGGGCCTTCTTTATTGACCGCTTTTGTTAAAGTGTCCCCTGATCTCGGTTTTTACCACAACCTTCAAGCAGGTTTGTGGTTTGCTGACAGTCAACAAGATCAAAATATCGTTGAAGTAGACGAAGAAGAAACCGGTTTAGAAGGCGACGCTCAAATGTGGGGGGTTGATTTTATCTACAAGTACGATTCTCAAGGTGATTACGGTCGTGGTGACGCCATTATCACTGCGGAGTATATGTCTTTAGAAAAAGATTGGAACGTAACTAATGGTGATTTAGCGGGCACTAGCGCGAAAGGCGAACAGGATGCATTTTACGCACAAGGTGTTTACTACTTTGCTCCTCGCTGGATGGCCGGCCTACGTTACGACTCAACTGGCTTGACTAACGACTTAACTGGCGGCGGTTTAGACGAATCTTTTGATGAAAGTAACCGCGTAAGCTTATTACTTTCTTGGGTCCCGACTGAATTTTCTCGTATCCGTTTACAGTATTCACAAGCTGACATTGCCGGTGAAGATGATGATTTAGATCAATTGTTCTTACAATTCACTTACAGTTTAGGCAGTCATGGCGCACATCAATTTTAATTGATTACAGAAAACTTAATCAACCGAATATAAGGGCAAGGGAAATCTTGCCTTTTCACTTTTTGAGGACACGATTATGCTTAAATCTTTTTTATTACTCGTTTTCATGTTGATAAGTTACACCGCTTATGCCGAACTCACTATCATGACATCGACAACAAGTCTGCAAATGATTGCGAAAGAAGTAGGTGGCAAAGAAGTCACTGTCAAATCGTTAACACCACCGGATAGAGATACGCACTACATTCAAGCCAGACCGAGTATCATACATGCCCTAAGAAGTGCTGATATTGTCATGGCTGTTGGCGCGGACTTAGAAATTGGTTGGCTTCCTTTAGCAATTCAATCCAGCACCAATCCAAAAATCCAACCTGGTCAGACTGGATATTTTGAGGCTGCGAATTATGTAAAGCTTTTGGAAAGCTCAAAACCTGCTGATCGTAGCCAAGGTGATGTTCACCCTGCAGGGAATCCACACTTTACATTAGATCCAGGACGTATACCGATAATTGCCAAAGCTTTGGCTAAAAGGTTGGGAGAAATAGACACCGAACGCAAGACTTATTACGACAAAAACGCACAAAATATAGCAGAAAAAATTACGCCTCGTATAGAAAAATGGCAAAGCCAACGCCAGTCAAGCCGTCTTGATGGTGTTATCACTTATCACAGCAATGCGTTATATCTCCTAGATCGTTTTAATATAAAACGTCTTGGCAGTATCGAACCCTTACCAGGTATCCCACCAACAGCAAAACATATCGCTAACCTGGTCAAAGCTAATAAAAATAAAAAAGGAGTTATTATTCGATCACCTTATCACCAAGCTGGCAGTACCAACCGACTAGCAAAAGCATTAGAGTGGCAGTCTCATGTATTACCTTCAGAGCCTCCTTTAAACTCTTCACTCAATGACTATTTAAAATTCATTGATGAGTGGTTGAAAGTTTTGGTTGCAAATTAGCAAATTAATAAAGCAGTAGTCCTCACTACTGCTTTATTAATTTGAGTCATCATACTCCATATTTTTTCATCATTATTTGAGTAAAAACATAGAGGTTCTATCTGTGCAGCTTAATTCACTCGGCACCCAATCTGCAATCTCGATTAATCAACAATGCGATATAGATAATCTCAGCTTAATCCATTGTGTAGACGTTATTGCTGGCTATCAAACTCCTGTTGTTGGCCCTGTATCTTTTTCGGTCAAGCCGAATGAAAAGCTTATTATCAGCGGCACAAATGGCTGTGGTAAATCAACTTTACTCAAAATGATTATTGGCTCAGCGAATCTTCTTGAAGGTAAAGTCTTAAAAGCAGATGGTTTAACGGTTGCCTATCAACCACAAAGCCCGAAAAGGTTAGCAGAAATGCCAATAACTGGATATGAATATTTACGTCTTATGTCACCTGCTGATACCACAGCAATTCCAGAACAATTAAGGCGTTATTTACACAGGCGCGTAGACCAACTGAGTGGGGGGCAATTCCAGTTACTTTCTACTTGGTCGAATTTATCTTCTAATAATGCGCTTGTACTTTTAGATGAGCCAACCAACAATCTTGACAAAAAAGCGGTCAATATTCTTATCGATTGTATTGAACAAATGCCGGCGAACCATGGCCTTATCATCGTTTCACACGATTCAAAATTTATCCAACAGATAAATGCCTTTAATTTAGAGTTAAGTCCATGGAGTTAATTTTTGACCCTTTGTTTCGTGTTCCGCTTTTTGTCGGTCTATTGTTGAGTTTGCTACTGCCCGTTTTAGGGGTTTATTTACGGCTTCGTGACGAATGGTTGGCTTCTTTAGGATTAGCTCAAGTCTCAGCTGCATCAGGGTTAGTAGGAGCTTCTTTAGGTTTTCCAATTATATTAGGAGGGCCTATTGGAGCCATTATGGTCGCTTTTATAAAAAATCGTTTTTCTACAGGTAATACAGGCTATGCTTTAATGATTCTCGCAGGCTGGTCTCTCACGTTTATTATTGCAGCTAATACTGTTACCGGTGAAAGTCTAGGCCATGCCTTAACCGACGGACAAATTTACTTCGCACAACCTTTCCAACTTTGGATTATTTTAGCAATCGTTATGATTAGTTTCATTGTATTGCCCTGGATGTCTCCACATCTGCTTAGAGCTCGGCTTTTTCCTTTTCATGAACGAATGAATGAAAAATTAACTTGGCGCTGGCATCTTGGTTTTGATCTTATTGTTGCAATAGGTATGGGAGCTGGTACCGCGACCATTGGCCTGATGGCGGCATTTGCCATGATATTTATACCTTCTTGGCTAGCATTTAAGTTTGCTAGCAGCTGGAAACAAACCTTAATTTTTGCAATAGCTTTTAATGGCTTTGCATATTTGGTCGGTATTGCAAGTGCCATAATGCTTGATCAACCCTACGGACCTATCCAAGTTGCCGTGCATTTGATAGTGGCTCTGTTTGTTTGGTTATTACTGCAAGCACTACCAACAAAAATGCATCATTAGGTTTAAAAAGCTCCATCAGTAAAAAATGACTTTTTAATCTTTTAAAAATTCAGAAAGCTGCTCAACATGCTGTTTGGTTTCATCAACCAAAGCACTAATCTCTTTCGCTGATTCGGTAGTGGAAAAAGCTAGATTGCGAACCTCTTCCGCTACGACCGCGAAACCTTTACCTGCCTCACCTGCTCGAGCTGATTCAATTGCCGCATTCAAGGCTAACAAGTTAGTTTGATTAGAGATACCATTAATTGACTGTATGATATTACCAATACGATCTAAAACTTGTGACATAGCACTATGTGTTTGTACAATGACATTATTTTTTTCTGAAACATCTTCACCATAGGCCAAAAGCTTGCTAACTTTGCCATCATTATCGAGAACAGGCGAAATAGCTAAAGACAAATTAACGGCTTCTTGTCTTTGGTTTTGTAACGATAACTTAACTGTGACAGCATTTCCTGCATTGAGCTTTTTCCATGTCTCCGCATCCAAATAATGACACAAATTATCGATGTTATCTTTTGTCTGTTGAAGGTTGCTATATTTTAATGCATTTAATGCTAGTTCATTTGCATTGGCTAATTGTCCTGAAGCATCAAATTCTAGAATAAGGTTGGTTTGATTGATAGCATCGAGCCTAACTTGATTTTCAATGACACGCTTTTTAGTTTCATTAATATTGGTTTGTATTGAAACGAATTTGATAAGCTGTCCTGACTCGTCAAATACAGGGTTTATCGCTAAACTAATCCAATAAGCTGTACCATACTTATCATAATTTAGAACTTCTTCATAAAATGGAATTTTTGCCCTTAGATTATTTTTGATTCTTAAGACTGTCTCTTTATCAGTATGCGGACCTTGTAATAATTGCCCTGGCTTT
>JBCCZV010000084.1:0-16073 GCA_039187085.1 Pseudomonadota bacterium | reverse complement strand
TCTACAATTAATTCTTGCTGGCCACGCATTTTGTTCATTTGATTTTCAGAAACCTTGGGCAACAAAGCTTGATAATCTTTATAGATAGCTTTTTTTACCTCTAATCTTTCTAAAGATACAGGTTCGTTATCTTCTTTCAGTAATTCGCCTGAGCGCACAACAGCTGCATGGTATCCACCCAATCTAATTTTTGCTAAAGCATCATCAATTAATTGTTTTTTATTATTTAATGAAATATTCGTATCTTGAGCTAAAAGATTTTTTTGATGATCGATGGATTTTTGGATATTGTTATTGGCTGGCTCTGTTAAAATTTGAGTGTGGAACCAGAGAACAAACTCATCGGCACTGATATTTAAACGGTCCAAAATAATAGCAAAATTTAATCCATAAATATTTAAAAATAACCACTCAGTGGCTGCATCTCTGAAATCGCGGTATAAATTCAGAGAACTCACCATTATTTGAGAATTAGCCAACTCCATACGACGAAAAGTTTGCTGTTCATTAATTTTTATACGATTTTGCATGATTGTTTTGGCTATTAGAGGAATTGATTTCATCATGGGGTTGAGATTAGATAATGACCATCTCTGAAAACGAAGAGGGTGCCACTGTTGTAGCTGCTTAGCGACAGTTTTATCTACGACTTTGCTTAACCAAGGTGAAATCCATTGATCATAATTTTTTTGGTTCCATTTTGATAAAGCACAAACACTAATAAAAGCCTTTTCGTCAGCGCGATGATAAATATTAAGTTCACTTTCGCATTCTTCCAATTTAAGTGGCTGAAATTCCACAAATTCAGAAGTAGAGTGCTCTTGACCACCCTTGTTAATTTTCATCGCGTAAAGGCCTGGACTTAACCCTTCTATGGATTCAAGAACAGAAACAATATGTGTATGTTCTTTTTTGGCAACTTTGCCTGAAACGAAAATGCCAAGATGACCAACGTTTTCATGCACTAATGCAACAATAACTTGGCCAAGTGCTTTGATTTCTTCAGTAGATTTGTAAACATCGGCAATCCAATTGAATGCCTGTTGTGTGGGTGTAATGTTGTCTCCTTTAGAGGCAAACAAGATGATAGGTGACTGTATTTTCTTTAAATCGAATTCTTGAGGTATGGGTAAATCATGTTTGTTATTCCATATATGATTACCAATAAATAAGTTTTGAGTGATCCATTCAATTTCGGATTTGTTCATCAAGAAAAATCCACTCCACCAACGTTCAAAATCTAAGAACCGATTTCTTTCCGTATCAATTTTTTTATATAAGTTATAATACTTACTCCAAAGAGAATTGGCTGGGTTCAGGTTTTCAAAGTTACTGACTAACCAAGCGCCATCAAAAACACCGCCACTAAGATCGCAGATGAATGAGGATAACCAAGTACCTCCTAAAAATCCACTTGAATAACGCATCGGGTTGTTTTGTTGATCGTCGTTGAAGGAACCGCCCCAGAACGCCATGGGTGCACCGCTTAATACCAGCGGACCTACATTATCAGGATCTGACGCTGCCAACATCATAGTTGCCCAGCCACCTTGGCAATTTCCTACTATGACAGGCTTTAAACATTGGGGATGGCGCTCTCGAACATGACGTATAAAGATCACTTCCGCTTGGCACACGTCTAATAAGGTTTGATTAGGTTCAGGCTCTGGTGAAAAAACCAGAAAGTAAACAGGATGTCCCGCTGTTAAGGCTACTCCAACTTGCGAAGCTTCTTTGAAGCCACCGATTCCTGGGCCGTGTCCAGCACGAGGATCTATGATGACGTAAGGTCGTTTATTTTCATCCACCAGGGTATCGGGTGGCGGAATAATTTTTACAAGTGAGTAATTAACAGGTTTCTCAAAAGTGCGTCCGTCTATGAGAGTTTTAAATTTGAAGGACAAAACAGGTGGCATTCCTGCAGTAACATGATGATTATAGTTGTTACCTCTTTCTCTTAATGTATCGAAAAATATAATTTGGCGTTGCCAGCTATCGATAAGGTAATTATTCCAATCGACCCAATTTCGAGTGGGTTCTAAAGAACTTTGAAAGTTTGTATCAATCCAATCAAACCAACTTTTCGAGATTTTGTTCACAAAATCAATGTGGGCTTTAGTCAATCGTTTAAAAAATAAGGTTTGAACTTGATGTTGCCGATATTCATATTCTTTAAGCGATGTGGAGAATGTCATGCGGGACCCCTGTCGAAAGACTCATTTTTTGTGCATTGCCAGGATAATTAAAACATCGGGTTGATGGGGTGTAAATGCGAAACAAGTATGACCTTGAAGCTGTACGTCTTAGTTGCTTTGAACTAATCTGTTCTTTCTAAACTCTTTCTATGTTTACAATTCTCCTTCAGCGTTATATTGATCTTGGTCAAGATGTAACAGAGTATTAAAAAAAGATGTTATCGCTTTCTCAAAAAAAATGAGTATTAGTTCTCTTATCTTTTGATAAAATTTGAAAGAATTCTAATTTGTTAGCATTTAAAGTCTACAAACACACATTATGCTAGAAAATTCCTGCCTTTGAAGAACAATCGCAATTATCATGGTACGAAATATTAAGATTCAAGCAATCTTTATTCTTCTGTATTTGGGGTTGTATTTCATAAATTTCATATCTAAGTAGGTATTAAAAATGTCTATTTTTGTGTCCTCGAAATGGTTACGATTAGTCGTATTTCTTTCTATTCTCACAACAGTGGGGTGTTCAGGTGAAAGTGAGGATTCTACATCCGAAGCTTTAAATCCAATAGGCACGACACCGCCAGAATCAGGTGATGATAATACTACTGATGATGGTAATGATAATAACGATGGTGAAGATGCATCAGGTGGCGATGGTAACGACAACGGTACAGGTGATGACAATGAGACACCTCCCGATGGTGGTGGTGCTAACGATGATCCTGAAGCCGGTGGCGGAGAAGGAGATGGCACCAATCCTGACGACGGAGAAGAGCCTGCACCTGGTGAAACACCTCCTCCTGGAACTCCTAACATAGGTGCAAACGAAACATCAAGAGATATTTTTAGAAAATATGTTTATGAAGTTTCAAAAGCCAACTGTGCTTCGTGTCACGGGCAGCAGGTTGTTGGTACCGATCCGAAAATTACACTCCTAATATTAACTAATGGTTATCCAGTTGAAGCGCACGATGCGACAGCAAGTGTGGTGAACTTTGTTACGGTCGAGAACTCTCCATTGCTTTCAGCAATCACTGCTCCTGGAGGTCATCCAGCAGGTTCACCTTCGATTTCTGAAGAAAAAGGGCAAGAGGTTGCGGCGCAATATCTTCCGCTTCTTGAAGCTTGGAGAGATGCTAGAAACAGAGAAGCAGCCGAAGCTAACAGTATTCCAGGCCCTGAGGAAGGTGATTTAGCAGTAGGTCAAACTCAATATGGACAACAATGTGCTGGTTGTCATGGTGCTGCTGCCAATGGTAACCAATTGGGCGACGGTGAAACCTATGCGAGCGTATTTGGCTTTGCGGCTGGAACACATCAGGGAAATACGTGTGATAGACAATGTGCTAACAATGTGGCTGCTTACCTGTGTTTAAATGTATGGCAAAACGTAGCGTCTCAATGTACGGATTTGGTCGAGGCCGCTAACGTTACTAATGCCATTTTACCAACTCATCAAGCGTTTGACTTTGCAGTAACAGATCTATTAGGCGTTTCTCCTGTTGAACATTACGGCAGTAGTTTAGTGGCACAATACTATGCACTTGACAAGGTTTATCCAGAATATATTGAAGGAGCAGCCGTTTCAGCTGTTAAAAAAGCTGTCGAAAGTGATTTGGTTAATGCCGAATGTACAGATAGTAAAGGCGAGTCGAGTTGTATCGCATCTTTTATCGCAAGTTTTGGAGAGCGAGCATTTGGAAGAAAGCTGACGCAAACAGAATTTGTTGACTATATGGGATATTTCTATGCGGTTTCCAGTTCATCTGACGATCAGATGGCAATAGAGTTGACAATTGCGCGTTTTATTAAATCAGAAAACTTCTTGAATCAAATTCAATAGAATCAATTTCTATTGCTAAAGCCCTCAAATATGAGGGCTTTTTTATTGAACCTGACAATTATCCCTCCAATACCTTTCAAATGACGATGAGAATCTTATGTATATCATTTTAGTTTAATTGTATGAAATTTATGCAAAAACTAAGTTTGCGGGACGTTTTTTCAGGAGATTTTTTGGCTTGCAATTATTGCATATAAGCTTGACAATATGGGGTTTTGAAATAACTATGCGTAACGATTAAGAAAATTAAAGAAGCTACAGAGTCAAAACTTCATGGGAGTTCTTTTATGAAAATTTTAACCTTTACTAAGGTTGCTGTTGCCATCAGCATGGCAATGACGCTTAATGCTTGTTCGAATGAAAGCAAAGAAGTTGTCGACCAACAAGTTGAAAATGCGCCATCAAAAATGTCAACAGAAAAAGTCGCAGAATCTAATAAAAAAGCATCCAACCCTTTTTTTCAAGATTATAAAACACCGTTCGAAATCCCTCCCTTTGAGAGCATAAGCGTTGAGCATTATAAGCCGGCCTTCGAAAAAGGTATGGCGGATGAAATTCTAGAAGTCGAAAAAATTACGAAAAATTCTGAGACTGCGACTTTCGACAATACTATTGTAGCTATGGAGCGTACTGGACAGCTACTACAAAAAGTTAGTCGGGTATTCTTTGCTTTGGCTTCTGCAGATACTAACCCTGAGTTACAAGGGTTACAACGTGAAATGAGTCCGATGCTTTCCGCACATCGCGACAAGATTAGCTTAAACCCAGAATTATTCGCGCGAGTTAAATATGTGTGGGACAACAAAGATAATTTTAAACTCAATAAAGAACAGAGGAAGTTGCTTGAAGATTATTACAAAGGTTTTGTGCGTTCAGGCGCATTACTCGAAGGTGATAAGAAAAAGCGTTTAACAGAAATTAATGGTGAGATATCTCGGTTAACAGTTGAGTTTGGCCAAAACTTATTAGCAGAGACTAATGGTTTCGAATTAATTTTAACGAAGGATGATTTAGCGGGCTTACCTGAAGATATCGTTATTGCAGCAGCCAGTGCAGCGACAAATAAAGCTAAAAAAGCAGAAACTGATGAAGAAAAGGCAAAATACCAAGATAAATATGTATTTACCCCTCATCGCAGCAGTATGTATCCTTTTTTAACTTATTCAACGCGTCGAGATTTACGTGAGAAGTT
Source organism: Pseudomonadota bacterium (assembly GCA_039187085.1). Classification (GTDB taxonomy): domain Bacteria; phylum Pseudomonadota; class Gammaproteobacteria; order Enterobacterales; family JBCCZV01; genus JBCCZV01. The sequence goes on along the minus strand of JBCCZV010000084.1, from coordinate 10,843 downwards.
GTATCAAAGTTACATTCTTCGTGGTGACAATGATAATACAAAAGATAACAAAAAGATTGTTTCTAAAATTGCCTCATTGAGAGCAGAGCGTGCTGCTCTTATGGGATTTGAATCACATGCACACTACGTTCTTGAAGAACGCATGGCAAAAACGCCAGAAGCAGTATATGAACTTTTAAATCAGCTTTGGCAACCTGCATTAGCAAGAGCAAAAGTTGAAGTCCAAGATATGCAAGCTCTAGCAAAAGCTGAAGGACATGATTTTGAAATTGCTTCGTGGGATTGGTGGCATTATTCTGAGAAAGTTCGTCAACAAAAATATGCACTTGACGAAGCAAGTATTAAACCTTATCTAAGCCTTGAGAGTGTTATTGCTGGTGCTTTTGAAACAGCTAACAAACTTTGGGGACTTTCGTTTAGCGAGTTACAAAATGTGCCTACCTATCACCCTGATGTTAGAGCTTGGGAAGTAAAAGATAAAGATGGCTCACACCTAGGTGTGTTTATGGGTGATTTTTATACGCGTTCTAGCAAGCGTGGTGGGGCATGGATGAGTAGCTTCAAAGGGCAATCGAACTTTGATGGTGTTGAGCGTCCCGTAGTTTACAATGTATGTAACTTCCCGGCTCCTGTTGGCGATACGCCGTCATTATTGAGTTTTGATCAAGTGACTACATTGTTCCATGAGTTTGGTCATGGACTGCATGGCTTAGTAACTAATACCACGTATCCAAGTCATTCCGGTACTTCTGGACCTCGTGATTATACTGAGTTTCCTGCGCAAATTTTGGAACATTGGGCTGGTGAGCCACAATTATTGAAAAAATACGCAAAACATTATAAAACCGGTGAAAGTATTACTGATGAACTAATCCAGAAATTGCAAAATGCAGCTAAGTTTAATCAAGGTTTTGCGAATACAGAGTATTTAGCAGCCTCTATTTTAGATATGGATTGGCATACATTGACCACAACCGAACTTAAAGACACTGATGCTTTCGAAGCAGAGTCTATGAAAAAAATTGGTTTGATTGATGAAATTGTACCAAGATATCGATCAACGTATTTTGCACATATTTTTTCAGGTGGTTATGCTGCTGGTTATTATGGGTATGTTTGGTCAGCGCTGCTTGATTCTGATGGTTTTGCCGCTTTTCAAGAAACTGGAGATATCTTTAATCAGGACCTTGCAGCTAAATTACGAACTCATGTTTTAGAAGCTGGGGGTACTCGTGATGCTATGGAACTTTACAAAAGCTTTCGAGGAAGAGAACCTAAGATTGAAGCCTTGCTAAAAGTTCGTGGTTTAGACGAGTTTGTTGATAAGAAATCAACAGCTGAAACTAGGATTGATTCGAAAGAGACTCAAGCAGATTAATCGTTTGTAGGTCATTTCCTCCAAAATAGGTTGAGCTTTAGTTCAACCTATTTTTCATATCATCTTTCCTTTAAAACTTTAATTTCAGGTTTATCAGCGATGTTAAGCAGTTTTTCCGCGCGAATTATCTTGTTAGTAAGCGTATTCTCTTCAATATTATGTTCAAGTTTACAAGCCCACCCCCAAGATGAGGATATTATTCTGGATATCGAGCAAGGTGTAATGTCTCTCGATACAGAAACACTGAAACGAGAGCGTATTGCTGCAGAAAAGCGCAAACAGCAAAGACAACTTAATGCATTACCTACCCAACAAAAGTTTCTAAAGTATATTGAAGCGGGTATCGAACATATTGTTCCTAAAGGCTTAGATCACATTTTATTTGTTGTTGGTTTATTTTTCTCAACGCTTTCCATTAAACGGTTACTTTTATTTGTAACGGCTTTTACTGGAGCACATACAGCGACATTAGGTTTAGCTGCTTTAGGGTGGGTGAGTGTGCCCGGTTGGATTGTCGAGCCTTTAATTGCGCTCTCTATAGCTTACGTGGCTCTCGAAAATTTGTTATCCAAAGAGCCTTCTCGTTCGAGAATATATTGGATTTTTGGTTTTGGTTTATTGCATGGGTTGGGATTTGCGTCTGTATTAGTAGACTATGGTTTACCACAAAATGCTATGATTTTGGCGCTGGTAGCTTTTAATATTGGTGTTGAAATTGGTCAGCTTCTAATTATTTTGAGTTTGCTTGTGGTTTTTTATGGGTTTCGAACAAGCCGTTATTATCGCCGATGTATCCAAATACCTATTTCTGTGATTATTGGTTTAGCCGGTAGCTATTGGTTTATTGAAAGAGTTTTTCTTTCATAAATTTTTCATTTTTTCCATCATTACTTGTCATAATGAGTAGTATCTAATGAATATGCTAACTCTTTTACAATCAAAGAGCATATTCATTGACCTAATAGATTGACTCTCGTCTAATCAAGGCTTTTAATGTGCTTTATCTCCATCGAGGTAAGTTCCTCATTACATGTATTTTTCTCAATTCGAAGTTCAATGGATAATCCTTAATGTTTAAAGTATTCGAACGTATTATCAAGCCTTTTTCTGCCCAAGAACCTCAACAGCCTCCCCGTGGAATTATCGCTTTTTGTCAGCATTTCAGTAAAGGTATGGAAATTCCGCTAATAACCTTGTCACTGGTGACAGGATTACTGGCTTATTTAGAGGTGCAATTATTCGGTTATATGGGACAGTTTGTTGACTGGCTCACCACGAAAACCCCAGAAGAATTGTACAAAGATGAGATGTGGACGTTGGTATTCATGGCGGCGGTTCTGATTGTCATACTGCCTTTGCTATCTTTATTGCATGCTTTGATAGTACATCAAACACTTTTGGGCAATTATCCAATGCGAATTCGCTGGTTGGCACACCGTTACTTGCTCGGACAAAGTATTGAGTTTTATCAAAATGATTTTGCAGGGCGTTTAGCTACAAAAGTGATGCAAACGGCTTTGTCGGTTCGCGAAACCGTGATGAAGCTTTTAGATATCATGGTTTATATCATGGTGTACTTTATTTCTACGATTTTTTTAATCAGTGCTTCAGATTATCGATTAGCGTTAGTTTTAGTCATTTGGTTGGGTGTGTATATTGCGATTCAATGGTATTTCGTACCTAAACTCAAAAAGGTTTCAACTGAACAAGCGGATGCCCGATCTTTGATGACTGGGCGTATTGTGGACAGTTATAGCAATATAACCACCGTGAAATTATTCGCACATACTGCGCAAGAGACAGTATATGCGAAAGAAAGTATGGAAACTTTCTTAGGTACCGTTTATCGGCAAATGCGCTATGTTACGAAAATTAATTTTAGCGTTGATACCGCAAATTATGTGTTAGTTTTTTGTGTCGCTGTTGTAAGTTTGTGGTTATGGCAAACAGATGAAGTGAATGCTGGTGCTATTGCCGTGGCTTTAAGCTTATCATTAAGACTTAATGGCATGGCCCATTGGATTATGTGGGAAGTAAGCGCACTTTTTGAAAATATTGGTGTGGTAGCTGATGGTATGTCAACATTATCCTTACCGAGACAAGTGCAAGACAAAAAAAATGCACAACCGATTGTCGTCGATCAAGGTAAAATTGAATTTGATCGCATAGTCTTTAATTATGGGAAAGACGGTTCATTGTTTCATCAACTATCCTTAACTATTAAGTCAGGAGAGAAAATTGGAATTGTGGGACGTTCCGGTGCAGGTAAATCAACTTTGATTAATTTGTTGCTGCGTTTTTATGATTTGGATGGGGGAGAAATTCGTGTTGATGGTCAAAATATTGCTAATGTACAGCAAGAGAGCCTTCGATCTAAAGTAGGAATGGTGACACAAGATACAGCGTTACTACATCGCTCAATTCGAGACAACATTCAATATGGTAAACCTGATGCTTCAGAAGCTATGCTGGTAGAAGCTGTTGAAAAAGCTGAAGCATTGCATTTTATTAATGGTCTTGAAGATTCAGAAGGCAATAAAGGTTTTGATGCAAAGGTTGGAGAGCGCGGTGTTAAATTGTCGGGTGGTCAACGGCAGAGAATTGCTATTGCACGTGTGTTATTAAAAAATGCACCTATTTTGATACTCGATGAAGCCACATCGGCTTTGGACTCAGAAGTTGAAGCCGCTATACAACAAAATCTTAATCAATTAATGGAAAACAAAACGGTTATTGCCATTGCCCACCGGCTTTCAACAATAGCAGCAATGGATCGCCTTATTGTGCTTGAACAAGGTAAAATTGTAGAAGAAGGTAATCATGATGCTTTGATTGAACAAGGTGGTATTTATGCTCAGTTATGGAAACATCAATCAGGTGGATTTCTAGGGGAAGAATAAACTTTTATTTTAGGTAAGCGATCAACGATGGAATTTATTTGGATATTATTTGCATTTATTTGTGGGCTTGGTGCTTCTTTAGTGTCTTTACCTCCATTGATTGGTTATCTGATTGCTGGGTTTGCTTTAAATTTTGCAGGGTTTGAGCAAAGCGATAATCTTCAAGGATTGTCAAACCTTGGTATTACTCTGATGTTGTTTACCATCGGTTTAAAGTTGAATGTAAAAAGTCTGTTACAAACGTCAGTTTGGGGCGGGGCTTCTATTAACATGTTGGTGTATATTTTTGCTGTGATGGGGCTAATGTTGCTTGGTGGTTACTTAGGTGTAACTGCTGGTTTAACTGTAGAATCTATTGCGATTATTGCTTTTGCACTGAGCTTTAGTAGTACCGTATGCATTGTAAAGATTCTTGAAGAGCAAGGAGAGTTAAAGAGTCGCCATGGCAAGATTGCTATCGGCATTTTAGTGATTCAAGATATTGTTGCGGTAGCATTTATGGTGATAGCAACTGGGCAGTTGCCTAATCAATGGGCTATTGGTCTTTTAGGTTTATTCTTATTACGTAAACCTATCGGGTTATTATTAGAAAAAGTTGGTCATGGTGAATTGCTACCTTTATTAGGTTTTTTCTTAGCTTTTGGTGGGTATGAGCTTTTTTACTTAACAGGTATTAAAGGTGATTTGGGAGCTCTCCTTGTCGGCGCTTTATTAAGTAATCATGCGAAAGCTTCTGAGCTCTATAAATCATTAATGAGTTTTAAAGATTTATTTTTAATCGGTTTTTTCCTTTCGATTGGTTTTACTGCTTTGCCTAGTATACATATGGTTGTGACCGCTTTAGCTTTAACTTTGTTAATTCCTATCAAAACCATTTTATTCTTTTTAAGTTTTAATCTGCTTAAATTGCCTTTAAGAACAGGTTTCCTCAGTGCTATTTTACTCAGTAACTTTAGTGAGTTCGGTCTGATTGTAGCTGTTGTGTGTATTGATTCTGGATGGTTAAGCAAAGAGTGGTTAGTGATTCTGGCATTATCTACTTCTTTTTCTTTTGTGTTAACAAGTTTGTTGAGCAACCATCTCCATACGCTTTATAGACGTTATAAAAATGTATTGATGCGACTGGAAATTATGACGATAAAACAATCGCAGACATTAACACTACCTACCGATGCTAAAGTATTAATTATAGGAATGGGGCGTGTTGGTAAGGGTTCTTATCATTCTTTGTGCCAACTATCCGATGAAAAAGTGTGGGGTATCGAGTCAGATGAGGCTCGCGTTCAAAAACTTCGAGATGCTGGATATCGCGTGCTTGCTGGTGATGCAGAAGATGTTGACTTATGGAATCAAATCAATTTATCAAATGTTAAATTGGTTTTGATTGCTTTGCCTTATGTTCAAGATATCAAAAATATACGTGAACAATTAGAGCATGCTCAATATCAAGGAAAGATTGCTGCTATTGCGAGATACCAAGACGAGATTGAGCATCTCGTTGAATATAATATTGACCGCGTGTTTAATCTTTATACTGAAGCAGGTGTGGGATTTGCGGAAGAAAGCTACGCGTTAATACAAAAAAATTAGGAGATTATATTTGATGCCAACGATAAATTTGTTCAAGTATTTATCGAGCAACTTTTTAACCTTTGATGAACTGATTAAGATAAGTTCATCTTCTCAAGAGCTTATAGAAGATTTAATCGACAAGAAAAAAATGCCGAAAGCCTCTTATACTTTGCATTTGAACTCGCAGTGTCATTCTTTTTTTGGTGAAAATCATACCCAAGAATCCATTTTATTTTTCGCCAAAGGTTATACCTATTGGTTAGGGTTGTTACAAAATAAAACCTTTGATGCCAAACAATATTTTAAACAAGAATATATCCATGAATTATCGGAGCTTGAAAAAATTTTTGGTGCTATAGAAATGGAGAAATACTCTGTATCTTTAAACGCTCATCTTGAACAGGAATGGGAACATTTTCTTGCTGGAATATATGGCTTATGCACACGTTCAGGCTTACCTCGAGAAATTGCACGTAAAGAATATGCAATTGATAAAATCAAAAAATTGACAGATGATGGTAAACAACTTGTGCTTAATACCGGCGATAAACAAGAGCTCTCTCGTGCTATTAAACTACTTGATGAGGTGAGTGCTTTATTTGCTCATCATGAAATTGATAAAAGTTCAAGAGAGAAATATATTAATGTGATGCGTAAGCAATATGGATTAGCTGGATAAAAATTTCTCAAATTAACATCTGTACTATTTAAAAAACGAGATGTTGATTGCCTTAAATCTAAGAATCTTTATATGTTCTCGTTTTATTTCTTTCAATTGTCACTCGAAATTAACAATATCAAGATAAACTTTTCAAGTTGATTAATTTATGACATCATGCGTAAAAGCTTTCGTTTTAAATAATCAATTCACGTATGCATCAATTTCTTTAAATACTTTATTTATGGAGGTGATGTGGGTTCGTTGTATGCAATGAGCTCGCACGAGAATCATAATGATGAAAATAAAAAAAATATGTTATTTCTTGGTTTGTTACTTAGTAGTAGGACAATCATTGGCTTACGATAAACAAGCATCTCCTCAATTTATGAAAGATGCTAAGGGAAGAAGTTTGATTTTACATGGGGTAAATATTAGCGAAAGCGCAAAACATGCACCTGGCCGAATGCCTTGGCATCAAGAAACGGATATTGAGCGGTTATCTAAAGATTGGGGGTTCAATACTGTTCGCTTTACTATATTTTGGGATGAATTAATGCCGCAAAAAGGTATTATCAATCATGTTTATATTGATAATATCCTTGAGCGTATGGATTGGTTCAAACGGCATAATATTTATGCGGTTGTTGACATGCACCAAAATTTATATGGAAAAAGCGTCTCTTTGCAATGCGGTGATTTTTTTTCTGGTGCTCCTGAATGGGCGACTTATACCGATGATCAACAGGATACGACGTGTGATGGCGGGTTAAATATTGTAAATAGCCCTGCTACAGTGGCTGCATATGACAACTTTTGGGATTATGCATCGCATCCAGAGCTACAAGATAACTTTATTGCTGTTTGGGAAGCCGTTGCAAATCGTTTGAAAAATCATGGGGCCTTACTGGCTTATAATGCCTTTAATGAACCGAGGCCAGGTGATATTACAGAGTCTTCCTTTGGCGACTTTAATACACAGGTTCTTGCCCCCTTTTATCGTCGTTGGATTCAATCGATACGAGCTATCGATAATGATGTCTATTTACAATTAGAACCGGCCTCAATTCCCGCTAATTTTGGAATATCAGCCACTTTACCGGTTATCTCTGATCCAAGAAAAGGCGAACGTCGAATTGTTTATTCGCCGCATGTTTACCCGCTATTTAGTACAGAAGATCTTATCGATAATATCACACTGGATTCTGCTTTTATCACTTTGTGGAATGACGCTCGTGTCGCAGAGTTAAACGTCGACCCACGTCCACTGTATGTTGGGGAGTTTGGTGTTCGATATTTAGGTACAAGTGTGAGTTCAAAAGATTTGGCGTTGATACAAATGGACCTTTTTGATTCTATGTTATCCAGTTGGGCTATATGGGTTTATGATAAAGATGGTTCAAAAGATGGTGATATCGACCCAATTATCGCTAAAAGAGCATGGGCCTTTATAGAGAAGGATGGCGCTGAAACACCACTAATGAACTATATCGTTAGACCTTATGCGCAAGCAACGGCAGGCACACCTTTGGATATGGAATTTGCTTTAGGTAATAAAATTTTTAAATATGAATATCTTCATGACCCTAGGATAGATAGCTATACCGAGATATATGTTCCTTTTCAGCGTATTTACGATAACAGCTGGAAAATTCAAATTACAGCGGAAAAATCCGCAGATTACGTTTATCAGGTTGATGAAGCAAAAGATAAACTGTATGTAAAAGTGAAAAGTTCGACCGCTGAAAAAATTACGATCCGCATAGAAGATGTTGAAACGGATTTCCGTAATTATCGTACTTTCCGTAATCACTCGAATTCTGAATGTTTGGCCATAGAATGGGAGAGTGAAGGAGAGGTTTCTGAGAAGGCTAAACTAGTCACCAAACTCTGTGATAGTGACAGGGCCTCACAAAAATGGTTTTATGAGCATGCAACAGGTCTGTTATATAATGCGCTTGGTCTGTGTTTAACGGCTTTTGAGCAAGACTTACAGGTTTCAGCGTGTGAAGAGGGACATAGCAATCAAGTTTTTACTTATCTCGATGGTAACATATATTTGCGAAATAACTCTAATCTTGTAGTAAGTCTTGAACCCTCTGAAAACAATAATCTCCTCAAATTACAGAATAAGCAAAACAATCATACCACTCAAGCATGGTCTGCATCACTCGTAACGATTAACACCGAGGATTGGGTAAATATGCGCAGTGAATCCAACGGCAAATGTTTGGATGTGGAAAACGGCAGTCCTCTAGATTTTACACGCTTACAAATAGCGACTTGTAACTCCGCAAAAAATGGACAAATGTTTTATCACGATGTTGTTACAGGAATCATTCAATCAAAAATTGGTACTTGTATTGATACCTCTAAAAATGGCTCCAATAATGGTTCAGATATTTTGATGAAAGCTTGTGATTTTTCATCAGCACAAGCATTTGATAAAGATAGTAGCACACATTATTCATTACGGGGCCGTCCATCGAAACGCATTCACTCACCACGTGGCGACGAAGGCTACCGTATAATTACTTACAGTCACAGTTCAAGTGGCAGAGATAATTTTTTGCGAAGAATGCATAACTATGAAAAACTTGTAAAGCAAAGCTCGCTATTTTATCAATTAAGAAGTGGTAAAAATGGCAAATGTTTAGCCGTCACAGGCGATGCACATACTATTCCTACACCAGGAACGCGTTTGCAAGTTCAAGATTGTTGGTTTGTTAACCAAAATAAGAATCAATTGTTTTATTTTAGTCCTGTTACTAAGCATTTAGTGACGGCTAATGGGCTTTGCGTTGACTGGGGAGGGACATCTGTTAATGGTGCGGATGTCAAAGTACAAGAATGTCGAACAACACGCAATCAACGTTTTTATTTCAATGATCTGTATGGAACGTTACAGCATACGAGTGCTATAGCCTTCGTTGAGTTTGCCATTGATGGTACCTCAGTACAAGATGGAGCTAACGTGGTTTTGTGGATGGCTGATGGTCAATCTAATCAGCGCTGGTATAAAAGAACACCGGCATTTCATAAAGAGTATGATTATCCAGGCGCTAATTAATCGTTAAACACGATTGATTATGAAACCACGGAAGGTTTCTAATTGTCGTATCAAATTATGTAACTGTTCACGTATGAAGGTTTGTCAAAAAAAACATGTATTTATTCAAATCACTGAGTTCAGATACAAACTTCAATGATAATCTAGTGAAAGATGATAATAATATTTCAAAATATGATACGACACTGTCAGGGTCACCAAAAAGCTTTGGTTCCATTAAACTTAGAAACTCACTTTGGTGAGATGTGAGGGTTTATGCGGTAGGACCTAGAGTACAGTCGGTTTTCAGTGTGAATGAACAAAACGTGATTTTTCAATTATGCGAAGCCTTTGGTTTTGAGTGTTTACCTAAATAGATTTTTCAGAACTTTGCTGAAGATAAGGTAAAGTTCTCTCCAGCAAAACAATAAGGCTAACAAAACGAAGAACTAAATCTTTTAGGGTATGTTGTTTAAATTATCAAATGAAATTATTCGCTATGTTTGTTCTCCCTCTATCACTAAAGGAGTCTCGATAGAAGTTGCAGTATATTGAGAAGGGATGATTTGGTAGTCTTGAGCGATCCGCACAGCTATCTCTCCTTGGTCTTCCTTGATATCGTCAATAATTTTTATCATATGTATAGGAGAAGGGGGAATGGCGGTCAATATAAACACTTTAAGTTCGAGCATAAGAATCTCTACAGGAGAAGGTAATTCGTAACTCTCATTTAATAGAGGGTAGACAATACGCTCAATGTCGCCGTTACCTGGTTTTATGAAAAGACCGTTATCAGACCATACAAACTGAGAAAGAAATAGCAACATCTCTGCTTCGTAAAGCTTTAGTAAAAATTCGTTGGCGTCTTGTGCTCGATGTTGTTGGTCTATTGTTAATTTCATAAAAACTTACCTTTAATTTGTGAAGAGCGGAGTTCAAACTGTCAAAAAATAAGAATTTTCGCTCTTATTATAGTGCCTTTAAAATTTTCTTATACTAGCATAAATGTTTTTGGAAGTTTGTTACAAGAGAATCTGTTATGGATAAAATAAAAGATTAAACCTATTGAGAACCAAAATAGTTTTCAATAAAAGTTTTTAAAGACTATTTACTGATATTTACTTTGTTTTCAAGCAATATCAAATGGCTTATCATATAAGACTTTTCTATTAAAAAACAAAATAAATATCAGTAAATAGTCTTTAAAAACTTTTATTGAAAACTATTTTGGTTCTCAATAGGTTTAATCTTTTATTTTATCCATAACAGATTCTCTTGTAACAAAC
>JBCCZV010000083.1:0-16453 GCA_039187085.1 Pseudomonadota bacterium | reverse complement strand
CTCAATATAACATTGCACAACTTTATATTAATCAAAAAGATTTTGATAACGCTAAAATTTTTATTGAAAAATCTTATCAAGGCTCAATTCAACTTAAAGATGAAGATGGTATTGCTCATGCTTTACTTAGTTTAGGTATTATCGCTTTAGGGAAAGAGCAATTTCATGACGCCATTCATTACTTAAAAGAATCAGAAAAATTATTTCTCAAGTTAGAAAACCGTTCTTTGTTAGCCGATACTCATTCGCATATGGCTCGAGCTTTTATGCATACAAACCAACTTAATTTAGCTCTTAAGTTTATTAAATTATCCGAATCCACCTACTTAGAAAACAATACTGATAAACAATTGGTTAGATCAAAAAAAACTTTAGCTAAAATTTATCAACGAATGGGGAAAACCACAGAAGAAAATAAAGCATTATGGGAATATATCACCATTAATAATCGCTATCTCACGGAGCAATATCAAAGACAAACTCATTTTCTAAAAACAAAATTTGATCTAGAAAGCACTAATCAACTTAACAAAGCCTTGAAGGTAGAAAATGAAAAAGGGACTCAAAAACTACAAGAGGAAATCAAAACTCGGCAGTTTTATTTTTACAGTTCAATAACTATTTTAGTTTTAGCATTTGCATTAATTTATTTTATATTTTTACAAATTCGTTCACAAAAAAGACTCAAAGCACTAGCTATTACTGATTCATTGACAGGTTTAAACAATAGACGAGCTATACAAAAAATTACTGCTCGACTCATAGAAGAGTCAGCCCGCCATCAACAACCACTTTCTTTAAGTATTATCGATCTTGATTTCTTTAAAAAAATTAATGATGAAATGGGACATGTTATTGGGGATAAAGTATTACAAAAGTTTGCCCTGCATTTGCAAGACAGTATTAGAAAATTTGATTATGTGGCACGATTTGGTGGAGAGGAATTTATTATCGTCATGCCGCAAACTAATGATCTATCAGCAAAAGATATCATTGATCGGATATCACAGTCTTGTTCGGGACTACCTTGGTATAGTATTCATAAACTTTTAAATGTTACTTTTAGTGCAGGTATCGCGCAATATAAAAAGTCAGAGAGTTTTGAACACTTGTATACGCGAGCTGATAAGGCTCTCTACAAAGCCAAAGAAGGAGGCAGAAATTGCAGTTATATAGATAGCAATGATTGAGTAAGTATAGTGATTGGTAAAACAATAGGAGATAGTTTTAAAAGTGTTTTTGAAGACCTAATTGTTTCTTATTGAAATCATCTATTGCATTAAAGCTAACGCATTAGCTTTAATGCTAAGCATAAAAAATGCAAAACTCAAATTTATTCTGGGTTGTGTAAATCAATAGCTCCGTTAGATTCAATTTCTTCTAGAGCCTCTGGCTGTTTAGCGATATCATTTCGTTGCATTTCAATTCTATCAAGATATGATTGATCAATATCACCTGTCACATAGTTACCTGTAAACACTGAACAATCGAATTCGTCGACTTCTGGATTACCTTCTCTAGCAGCATCAATTAAATCATCTAAGTCTTGATAAAATAGTTTATCAGCACCTAATTCATCCTGTATCGTTTCCACATCACGACCATGCGCAATGAGTTCGCTGGCTGCAGGCATATCAATACCATACACATTAGGAAAACGCACGGGTGGAGCAGCAGAAGCCATATAAACTTTATTGGCACCAGCTTCTCTAGCCATTTGTATAATTTGATTACTGGTTGTTCCTCTCACAATCGAGTCATCGACGAGTAAAACATTTTTACCTTTAAACTCTAGCTCTATCGCGTTTAATTTTCGTCGTACTGATTTAACGCGCTGAGTTTGGCCTGGCATGATAAAAGTACGGCCTATGTAACGATTTTTAATAAAGCCATGGCGCATTTTTACATCTAGACAGTGTGCTAATTCCATAGCACTTGTTGTTGAGGTATCAGGAATAGGAATAACAACATCGATATCATGATCTGGCCATTCACGCAGGATTTTTTCACCCAACTTTTCTCCCATACGCAAACGTGCTTTGTAAACAAGAATGTTATCCAGCATGGAATCAGGTCTTGCTAAGTAAACATGCTCAAAAATACAGGGCTTCAAACTCGGTGCTTCGGCACATTGCTTAGTATAAAGATGCCCATCGTTTGTAATGACAATGGCTTCGCCGGGTTGAATGTCTCTTTCCAGTTTAAAGCCAAGAACATCTAAAGCCACACTTTCAGAAGAAACCATGTACTCATCACCGTCAGGTGTTTCGCGCTTTCCAAAAACGGCTGGGCGTATACCATTAGGATCCCTAAATGCCACAATTCCCAACCCATTGATAATGGCAACTGCAGCATAGGCTCCGCGACATCGTTGATGAACACGAGAAACCGCATTAAAGACATCTTCGGGCGTGACATTTAGCGAGCAATGTTGCAATTCATGAGCGAAAACATTTAAAAGAACCTCAGAATCTGAAGAGGTATTGATATGTCGCCGATCATCTTTAAAAAGTTCTTCAGCTAACTCATGATGATTGGTTAAATTACCATTGTGAGCAAAGACGATGCCGAAAGGAGAATTAACATACAAAGGATGTGCTTCCTCAGAGGAGGAACTACCCGCCGTAGGATAGCGCACATGCCCTATGCCAGTATTGCCTTTAAGGCGTTGCATATGCCTAGCAGCAAAAACATCGTTAACAAGCCCATTGGCTTTGCGCAGAAAAAAACGCCCATCATGTATCGTTACGGCTCCAGCCGCATCCTGGCCACGATGCTGCAATATGGTCAATGCATCGTAAATAGCTTGATTTACCGGTGATTTGCCTACAATACCGACTATACCGCACATGTCTTACCTCAACCTCTCATTGCTAACTTACTGTTATTTCGTGATTAATCTTTGTGGTTGCAAGTCAATCTTTTCAGAAAACCACTCAGCAAGTACTTGTAAATAAGGTACGGTTTTCGACGTTTCCCACCACTCTTGTTGCTGGAAATTCGTAAAAAACAGAATACCTACCACGATGGCAACACTGATGAAAACACCTCTCATGGCACCAAAAACCATACCAAGCATTCTATCAGTACCACTTAATCCAACCGTTAAAATCGCTTTGGAGATGACAAAGTTTACTAACCCAAAGACTCCTAAGGTTATTAGAAATAATGTCAACCAAGCTAGTGCTTGGCGGATTAACGGAGAATTCTTAATAATATCAATCGATAAAAATTCAGGAATCAAGACTGCAAGTGGTCCGTAAAATGCCTTGGCCACAAAAAAAGCTGTTATCCAAGCTAACAGCGATAAAACTTCTCTTACAAATCCACGAAATAGGCTAAAACCTGCGGAAATCGCGATAATACTTAGCACGACTATATCGAATAAAACCATCTGTGGCTCAATTTGTTAAGTGAATGATTAAACATGGCTTCCATCGTTTTCAGCTTATCGTTGTGCAGTACAAACAATGACTTGATGATTTGCTAAAATTAGGTTTTTAGCTGATTAGTTACTTGAATCAATATTCGGCGCTATTCTAGCAGACACCGTCAGTAGGCCAAAGCAAATTTGTTAAACTTTGCTTTCAAAAGGCTACCTAGTGTTTAATGGGGTTAAAGTTTATAAAAATCGAGTTAGAACCTGAAATTTTATCAATGCCTGGTTTCCAAGATTCTACCACCGATTTTTTCACATGTGGGCCAACAAAAACAATGTAGTACAGTTCTTGTTCTTTCTTTTGGCTTGAAACATAAGCTTTGAAAGCTTTATTTTGCAATTTTTCGACCAGTTTTTGTGCATTAGCTTTTTCTTGGAATGTTGCTACTTGCAAAACCCAACCAAATTTTGGCTTTTCATTTAATACTTTTGTTTCATTACTCTCAGTTACTTTATCAGTCTTAGTGCCGCTTTCAGTGTGAAGAGTATTATCAGACTTTTCTTTTGAAATAACTAAGGTTTTGGGTTCTGTTGGCTGTTCTGGTGTCATGCCATGATTTGACAAGGGTTCTTTTTGAGAAATTGTGCTTGTCGCTATAGCAACTTCTTGTTTAAGCTCTTCTCTATTTAAAACGAAATGATTTGCTTCAATCTTTGATGACTCAGGTTTAGGCGGAATTTTAGATTCAAATTTCACACCGTCTATTTCTTTACCATTAAAGATCATGGGAAGAAAAATCACGGATAACGCGACAATAACCATAGCGCCAATCAATCTATGCTTTATCGATTTACTCATCTTTTTTATAACGATTAGAATCGCTACTCATTTTCAGTTAAGGTTAAGATTCGCTTAAATCACGCTGCGAGTGATTTAGAACGTTCAAGACTTCAGCAACGGTATAAAAGGAACCAAAAACTATCAACTGATCTTCTTGTTGTAAAGATTCAATAGCTGATTTGTAAGCTTCAGCAACATTCTCAAAACAAGCTGCTGATGTCTTTCTTTTAAAACCATCACTTATAACTTTATATTCAGAAAAAATTTCATCCGCACTTAGAGCTCGTTCACCAGATAAAGAGGCAAAATACCAAAGGTCAACGCAATCATGCATGACCTCAAGGCAATCTTTGATTCTTTTGTCTCTCAACATTCCAACAACCGCAATTCGTTGTCCCTTTGTGGGATAGTTTTGCAACCGATCATTGAGCGCCTGACAGGCTTGAACATTATGTGCCACATCTAACCAAACTGATGGCTCCGCCTGAATTTTCTGAAACCTCCCTGGTATCTTCAAAGCTTTCACTACAGCGGAGAAATTAAACGACACCCAATCAACTTTAGGGAATGCAAGAAACAAAGCAACCATGGCCCCAGCTAGATTAGATGGAACCCATCGATTATCCAATGCTAATGAACATGTTTTCAATAAATTCGATGACTGCTGTAACGAAAAGCGCATTTGTTTTTGATCAGCGTTTTGTATAACCTCGAAATCATAATGCTCACCACAACGCCAAACTTTTGCACCTATTTCTTCGGCGTAAGCGTCGGCGGTTTTGGGTATATCAGGCTGGCATAGAATCAAAGGTTTGCTGGGTCGACTGATACCCGCCTTTTCTAAAGCAATAACTTCTTTCGTGTCACCTAACCATTCAGTATGATCTAACCCAACGCTAGTAACGAGAGCTACACTTGGCTCTACTATGTTAACCGCATCCAATCGCCCACCAAGCCCAACTTCCAAAACAATCGCATCTAACTGTTGCTTTTTGATTAACTCCGAAAAGATATCCAGTGCAGCCAAGGTACAAAATTCAAAGTACGTTAATTGTGTACTTTTGCGGTTCTCATTGATGCGTTCAAAAGCAGCAATGAGATCACCATCATTAACTTCAACTCCGTTGACTCGGATTCTTTCATTGAATCTGATGATATGCGGAGAAGTGAACGTTCCAACTTTTAACCCCGTCATTATCAAACATTCTGCTATAAATGCCGTCGTCGAACCCTTGCCATTGGTACCTGCCACCGTGAACACAGGAATATTTTTAGGCAAAATATTCATTTTCTCAGCAACTTCGCGTACTCGAGTCAGCCCCAGTTCAATATTCTCAGGATGACAAGCAGAGATTCGCTCAAGCCAATCACTCAGTGGGACGGCTGTCTTAACAAATTCGGTTGACATCATTAACTTTCAGAGCTCTTACTGTTCTTATCTGGTGATTGGGCATCAAGAGAACTATCCATTGGCTCATTCGTATCTTTTGGCATCTCGCTAGATTTTGTCGCCTCAACATTTTCGCAAACAATAGGTGGTAAATGCGTAAACTTCCTTAATAATTTTGAAAGAACCGTACGCATTTCTCGGCGATCAACAATCATATCAATCGCTCCTTTTTCTAGCAAAAACTCACTTCTTTGGAAACCATCAGGCAATGTCTCACGAACCGTTTGCTCAATCACTCTGGGGCCTGCAAAACCGATTAAAGCGCCAGGTTCACCCACATTAATATCACCAAGCATCGCTAAACTTGCTGAGACGCCACCCATTGTTGGGTACGTTAATACTGAAATAAACGGAATTCCCAGTTCTGACAAACGCGCCAGGACTGCACTTGTTTTAGCCATTTGCATTAACGAAACTAAAGCCTCTTGCATTCGTGCACCACCAGAAGCTGAGAAACAAACAAATGGACAGCGGTTTTCTATGGCAAAATTTGCTGCACGAACAAACTTTTCACCCACAACTGACCCCATAGAGCCACCCATAAAATCATATTCAAAAGCCGCCGTGATAACCAATTGCTCGTGCAAAGTTCCTCGCATAACAATTAGCGCATCTTTCTCGCCTGTTTTACGCTGAGCAGTTATTAAGCGTTCTTTATAACGTTTTGAGTCTTTAAACTTGAGAAAGTCTATGGGCTCTAAATTTTCAAACAGTTCTTCCGCACTCGATTTATCTAAAAATACTTCTAGACGATTTCGGGCTGAAATTTGCATGTGGTGCCCACATTCGGGACACACTTCTAAATTTTGTGTCAATTTAGCACGATAAAGCGCTGCTTGGCATGATTCACATTTCGTCCAAACTCCTTCAGGAATAGAACGTTTTTTATTATCTACAACTTCTTTGCGTTTCGGAAGAATTCTTTCTAGCCAACTCATAATGATCTCTTTAAAGTTTTCTGGCAAATTATTTAGTATTCGCTCATTTTAAAAACTGTTGGGTGTTTATTAAAATGCGCTTATGGCTTTTAGCCATATCTTTACATAAATACATGCTTATTTGATATATAACTTACATACTGAATAACAACTGTCCACTCATTTCTTCAGTAGAATTGCAGCCATTATAAAGAGCTAAGCTAAGAATGCAGGTCCGATCTGAAGCCTAGGAAGCTCAAAAGTTAAAGGATAATCAACGTCAACA
Organism: Pseudomonadota bacterium; assembly: GCA_039187085.1. Classification (GTDB taxonomy): domain Bacteria; phylum Pseudomonadota; class Gammaproteobacteria; order Enterobacterales; family JBCCZV01; genus JBCCZV01. The sequence goes on along the minus strand of JBCCZV010000083.1, from coordinate 9,580 downwards.
AGATATAAACCATTAGGTGATGCCGTGGCAGGAGCCAAACGTCTATCTTTCTGTTCAAGTAACTCTTGTGCCCATTCGGGAGGCTTATCGCCTGTACCTATCGCTAATAAAACCCCTACGATGTTTCTTACCATGTGATGCAAAAACGCGTTGGCTTTTATATCAAGAATGATCAGATCGCCTTTTCGCGCAACATTAAGTTCAATGATATTACGCATCGGAGAATGGGACTGGCAACCCGCAGCTCTTACAGAGGAAAAGTCTTGTTCACCTAAAAAATACGGACAAGCCGATGCCATTTTTTCGGCATCAAGTTTTCGATATACCCAAGTTAAACCTGAGCTCAAAATAGCACTTCTTGTTCTGTGATTGTGTATCAGATAGCGGTAGCGACGGGCTGTCGCGGAGAATCTTGCATGAAACTCATCATTGACCCTTTTGGCCCAGCGTACCGAAATATCATTGGGTAAATGATGGTTTGTACCTAAAAACCAAGCCTTATCAGGTCTTTCAGCTTGTGTATCAAAATGAACGACTTGCCCAGTCGCATGCACACCTGTATCAGTCCGGCCAGCACATTTCACTTTAATTGACTCACTAGCAATATGACTCAGTGCTTGTTCTAGTTTTTCTTGGACGCTTGGAGAGTGTGTTTGTCTTTGCCAACCACAATACGCCTCGCCAAAATATTCAACACCTAATGCAACCCGCATAACAAACTACAACTTTTTTCAGACAACAATCGTTTTAATGGCTAAACCAATAAAGTTAGCCTGTTATATTTTTTCCAATAATGCGCGTGCTTCACTTTTTTGTGAGTCGTTACCCTCAGACATAACTTCATTCAGTATATCCTTGGCACCACCGACATCTCCCATATCAATGTAAGCCCTAGCGAGATCAAGCTTAGTGGAAGCTTCATCGACATCAGCTAAGGCTGCACCCAAAGAGTCAAGATCCATATTGAGATCATCACCCGAAAATCATGCTGACCCGTTTCTAATCCAGGACGAATAGAGGTTTCATCATTATCTTTACCAATATCGCTTAAAGAGTCATCCATGTCACCGCCTAATTGTTCCAACATGTCCTGCTCAAAATCGATATCAATATCGTCTAAAGAATCAAGACTATCAAATTGGGTCGTTGAAGTACTCGGTTTTTGAGTTGTGGATGTGTTACTACTAGAAGAATCCACCGAAAAGTCTAAATCTCTTGATAAATCTTCATCGCTTATCGCTTCTCTAACAGCAGTACGATTCAGATCATCAATAGCGCGATTGCTTTCTTTTGGCGTTGGTTCTTCTGTTTCGAGGTTCAAACCATTAGGCATAGTAGACTCAAAGTCAATGCTATTGCTTGCCGTGCTTTTATTCTTGTCAGTCTCTAAATCAAAGTCACTAGACAATGAAGGATCATCATCTAGATCAAAGTCCAGATCATCAAGGCTACCATCCAAGTCATCGTTGGTCGCTGGAGTATCTATTCCCAATTCAGCATCTAAGTTATTGTTAAAGAAATCAGAGCTTTGGTTTAATGATTCATTCGATGAATTTGGAGAAGATTCCACGCTGCTATTAAAAGAGTCTAAATTTAAATTATCATCCTCTGTATTTGAAGCTATGCCTTCATCAAAGGAAGATGATGAAGTGTCATCAACAGAGCTGAAAATATCATCCGTTGAAGGGAGTTCCTCAGGGGCACCAAAAGCACTAACAGGGTTGTTTGCATCTGGCCAGTTTTCATTGAACATCGCCATAACTTGTTGTTCAAAAGCCGGATTGCTATCCATTAAGTTTACACATTCATCCATGTGATCTTGGAATTTTTCTTGCTCTTTAGCGGCAGCATAGCACTCAAAAAGCTTTAAATTAACATCTATCTGTTCTGGTGCATCTTCAAGAGCTGCTTTTAAGAGCTCTTCGGCTTGTTCATATTTACCGTAAGCAATATAAACATCAGCTTCGCTAACAGGGTCCGCATCCATCTCAGCAATATTATCTTGCGACATCTCTTCACCGATGGAATTACTCATCACATCATCATTAACATCGTTAAAATCGGTTGTAAATGTCATATCAGCATCAAACTCGCCAGCCAACAGGCTATCTTGAAACTCATCTTCAGATATACGACGTCTCATGTAAACAACGACAACGCCAACCAATAAGACAAGCCCCCCACCGATACCGAGTAATGTCGCGGTATCAAGGCCTAAACTTTCAATTAATGAAGGTTCTTCTGCTTTGAAGGGAGAAGGTTCTGCCACCTGTAAAGGATCAGGCTCATCGATGGATAACTCTTGTTGGTTGTCTTGTTGGAATTCGTCTTCTACTGCAAACTGATTGTCATCGATAACGAGTGGCTCTTCACCCAATTTCACTTGGAGCGCTGCTAATTCTTGATCTTTCAAAGACATTAAACGCTGCATTTTTTCAACTTGTTGAGACAAGGCTTCCAAGCGATCTCGGAGCTCAACATTTTCTTGTTTAAGCGTTTCTGCTGTTTCCCGAGCGGATACCAGTTTTCGCCGTAAAGAGGCAATCTCACCACCTACACCACCAGATGAAACCTCACCCGTTTCTTCACCATCAGGCGTAACCAGTCTGAGTCTATCGTCACGCGGACCAGAACCTGCATCGGCTATCTCAGTTTCAGGCGCTACAGAAATCCGTTGCATACCTCTTGATGCTTCGAAAGATTGTATTTGAGCTGTAACAAATTGAGTCGATTGTGCTCTATCTTGTGCGAGAATTTCATCCGTGTCAGGTAATCTAAGATTTGCACCACGTTGTAATTGGTTAATATTTCCATTAGAAAAAGCTGTTGGATTTGCTTCATAAATGGCAACTATAGTTTGGTAAATATTAGCGCCATTAGGTTGTAAATTACGCGCAATACCATAAGCCGTTTCTCCTGCGCCTACTACATAGTCCCCGCTATTCAAAAGCGGCTCCGATTCGAAAGACGCTTCAAATTCATCGTTAGATACTACAACCTCTTGTGTGTCATCTAATTCAATCACTGGCACTGTTCGCGATGTAGCAACAAGGTTTTCTGAGTCTTGAATGTCGTCAAAAAGGGGATCACTATCACCTACCGTCTGTGATACCGAACTACTAGTTGAAGCTACAGCTGGCTGAGAGGATGAAGCAATTTCATCTTCGGAAAAAATAGGAGGATCTAATAGAAGTGTGTATTCGCGGACAATCTTTCCAGCAGGCCAACTAAGCTCAACCAGGAAATTAACAAAAGGTTCTTTGATAGGCTCTCGCGTGGTTAACTCCACAACAAATCGGCCATTGCCACGATCGAGTGTGTTAAAGCGGATAGAATTTAAATAGAAGAAACGTTCAATGCCAGAGCGTTGAAACTCTCTATCGCTAGCCAAATTAGCAATTATGTCTGCTGCTCGCAATTCACCGGGTGATAACAGCTCTATTTCAGCACTCAGTGGTTCATTCAATGCTGAATCCAGTTTAATTTCACCCAGCCCCAAGGCTAGAGCTTTAAAAGGAGCAACAACAGCTAAGAAAAGTACAACAACTAAAAGCTTGCGCATTATAAAAATCCCTTCATCGAACCCTCAAAGTAGCTTTATATGTCGCTAAACAGAACTTGGCTACTACTTATGAAACTTGACGCCCAGGACACTAACACAGTACCCATCGGAAAAATGTCGACAACTTGAATGTGGAAATCATGTTTTTGTTGGGTTAATTACATTACAAAACGTTCATTAAAACACCGTTTTGCCATCTTAAATTAAGCCACCTAACTTTGGAGTAACTATAGCTTATAAAAACTTTTTTACCAATAGCTCAGCAATTTGCACGCTATTAAGTGCGGCTCCCTTTCGAACGTTATCGGAAACTACCCATAAATTTAGACCGCGAGAGTGACTAATATCACGACGAATTCGCGAAACATACACGCTATCATTGTTAGCACCTTCAGTTACCGGTGTGGCATACCCTCCATCAGCTCTCTCATCAATAATTTGTATACCTGGTGCCGAGCCTAATAGAGTCACAATATTTTCTAGTTCAAAGTCTTCTTTTGTTTCTAAATGTATAGCTTCAGAGTGCCCATAAAAAACAGGGACTCTTACCGCAGTTGGATTCACAGCAACCTGCTCATCGCCGAGGATTTTTTGGGTTTCCCAAACCATTTTCATTTCTTCTTTGGTGTAACCATTATCTTGAAAAGTATCAATATGAGGTAACACGTTAAAAGCAATTTGTTTAGGATAAAAATCAGCAATAGCTTCTCTTCCGTTTAAGAGTTCAGCGGTTTGCTTAGCCAATTCTTCAATAGCAGACTTCCCCGAACCAGAAACGGCTTGGTAAGTTGAAACATTTATGCGTGAAATGCCAACCGCGTCATAAATAGGCTTGAGAGCAACCAACATTTGAATAGTCGAGCAGTTTGGATTAGCGATTATGCCACGGTGCTTGTGGTCGGCAATAGCTTCAGGGTTGACTTCAGGGACAACCAACGGAATATCATCTTCATAGCGGAAGTGCGATGTGTTATCAATAACAACACAACCACTGCTTGCCGCTTTGGGTGCATATTCTGCGGAAATAGAGCCGCCCGCAGAGAATAAAGCGATATCTACACCTGAAAAATCGAAAGAGGATAAGTCCTCAATAATAACTGACTTACCTTTGAATTGAACACGCTTACCGGCAGACTTCTCACTGGCTAAAGGAATCAGTGTTTTGACAGGAAACTCACGACTTTCTAAAATCGCAATCATTGTTTCCCCAACAGCACCTGTCGCACCAACGACAGCTACATTAAAGCCAGTATCACTCATGACAGTCTTTTCTCCAAAGTAGGAACGAATTTTATACGGGTATAATTATTGGAGGCGCAAGCAAACCAAGAGTGCAAAAATAACGAAGAGTGCGTCTAAATACAACACCGAATTGAGAACTATTTCATATTTTTTAACGAGATACCTAGAATTAGTTTCATCGCTGGCTGAAGTTCAGCCTTAAATATTTTAACGAAAACTCAAACGGTGAATTTTTGTTCATTTTCTTAACTTATTTACACTTTGAGAAGTTCGGACACAATAGCCTGTGACATTTCCGTTGTTCCCACTGATTTTTCATCAGCAAGAGCAATATCTGCTGTCCGATATCCATTGGCCAATACAGCATCAATCGCTTCTTCGATTTTTACTGCTAAGGTTTCTTCCCCTAAAGAGTAACGCAATAACATAGCTAGCGATAAGACAGTGGCAATAGGGTTGGCTTGATTGTTACCTGCTATATCGGGTGCAGAACCATGTATGGGTTCAAACATGCCTTTGTTGTTGGCATCTAAAGAAGCGGAAGGAAGCATTCCGATAGAGCCTGTCAACATAGCAGCACAATCTGACAATATGTCGCCAAACATATTTCCAGTGACCATGACGTCAAATTGTTTTGGTGCCCTGACTAATTGCATAGCTGCATTATCCACATACATATGAGTCAACTCTACGTCGGGATATTGTGATGATATTTCATTAAAAATATTCCGCCATAACTCCGTGACTTCTAAAACATTCGCTTTGTCGACAGAGCATAGCCGTTTTTGCCTTTTCTGGGCACTCTGAAAAGCTACATGGGCAATACGTTTAATTTCAGATTCGGCGTAGATGTAAGTATTAAAACCTACACGCTCGTTATTACGCATTTCAACGCCTCTAGGCTTTCCAAAGTAAATACCACCCGTTAACTCTCTAATAATGAGCAAATCTAAGCCACTGATACGATCATATTTTAAACTTGAGGCATTGGCTAAATAATTATATAAGATAGCGGGGCGCAAATTAGCAAACAATGATAACTCTTCTCGTAAACCTAGTAGCGCTTTTTCTGGCCTGACAGCAATATCGAGTGGCTCCCATTTGGGGCCTCCGACGGCACCGAGTAACACAGCATCGGCTTCTTTAGCCAAATTGAGTGTCGTTTCTGGTAGCGGCTGGCCACAGTCGTCATATGCACTGCCACCAACCAAAGCCGTTTCTGTTTCCACTTTCAAGCCAAATTTGTTATTTAAAACCTGCAGAACATCGACAGCGGCTTGAGTAATTTCAGGGCCTATGCCATCACCAGGTAATATCAAGATTTTTTTTGACATAAATTTCTCTTAATTTTATGAGCTTCTACGAATAAGACATCATTTATTTAATAGGATTTAGCCCAAATTTTGGAACAACCAAGGGGCTGATTTTTTGCGTTCTGCTTCGAATGCCAAAATCGCTTCTCGACTTTGCAAAGTAATACCTATGTCATCCAAACCTTCGAGCAAACAATGTTTGCGAAAATTGTCAACATCAAAGTTATAAGATTTATCATCCTCAATAACGACTTTTTGCTGATTTAAATCAACTTTGCCATGAATTGTTTTTTGAGACGCGAGGGCAAATAAATCATCGACAGTAGTAGAATCAAGCACAATGGGTAAAATGCCGTTTTTAAAACAATTGTTATAAAAAATATCCGCAAAGCTCGGAGCGATCACTACGTCAAAACCATAATCTTGCAATGCCCATGGTGCGTGCTCACGACTCGAACCACAACCAAAATTTTCTCTAGCCAATAAGATATGTGTATTTTTATAAGCAGGTTGATTTAATATAAAATCTTTATTAATAGGTCGTTTGCTTGAATCCATTCCAGGCTCACCATGATCAAGATAACGCCATTCATCGAAAAGATTTGGACCAAAGCCAGTACGTTTTATAGATTTCAAAAATTGTTTGGGAATAATAGCATCAGTATCAACATTCGCTCTATCAAGTGGCATGATAACGGATTCAACCAGGGTAAATTTTTTCATTATCGTAACAGCTCCCAATAAATATTACAGCGTTCTGACATCGACAAATCGTCCATGCACGGCAGCAGCGGCGGCCATTGCAGGACTCACTAAGTGTGTTCTTCCTCCTTGACCTTGCCGTCCTTCAAAATTACGATTTGAAGTCGAAGCACAATGTTCGCCAGATTCCAACCTATCAGCGTTCATCGCAAGACACATTGAGCACCCAGGATCTCGCCACTCAAACCCTGCTTCAATAAAAATTTTATCGAGCCCTTCTTCCTCAGCTTGTTTTTTAACAAGTCCAGAACCTGGAACCACCATCGCTTGCTTTATCGAAGATGCCACTTTTTTCCCTTTGGCAATTTCCGCTGCAGCTCTCAAGTCTTCAATACGTGAGTTGGTGCATGAGCCGATAAAAACCTTATTAATGGGGATATCTCGAATGGGCGTACCCTGTTTTAATCCCATGTAACTTAACGCGTGTTCAAGACTTTCACGTTTCACAACGTCTTTTATATCACTTAAAAGAGGAATGGTATCATTAATTGATTTAACCATTTCTGGTGACGTGCCCCAAGTGACTTGAGGTTCAATATCGCCAGCTTTTAGTTCAACCACTTTATCAAAATGAGCATCAGAATCAGAAGTAAGCGTTTTCCAATGAGAAATAGCTAGTTGGCGATGCTCATCTTTGGGTGCAAAGGGTTTGTTTTGCAAGTAATTAATAGTCGTTTCATCCACGGCAATCAAGCCAACACGTGCGCCCGCTTCTATTGCCATGTTACAAATCGTCATGCGTCCTTCCATGCTTAGTTTTTCGATGGTGCTTCCAGCAAATTCAATTGCGTAACCTGTACCACCAGCCGTGCCAATTTTCCCAATAATGGCTAGCACAATATCTTTAGCTGTAACGCCGACAGGCAACTCTCCATCAACTTGAACTCGCATATTTTTCATTTTCTTTTGCCACAAACATTGCGTTGCGAGTACGTGCTCAACTTCGGAAGTTCCAATTCCAAAAGACAAAGCAGCAAAAGCCCCATGAGTTGCTGTATGTGAATCACCGCACACCACAGTCATTCCTGGTAATGTAGCGCCCTGCTCTGGACCTATGACATGAACAATGCCTTGGCGAATATCATTCATTCCAAACTCTGTAATACCAAAAGATTTGCAATTCTCTTCTAATGTCTGAACTTGGATACGCGAAATAGGATCTGTAATGCCTTGTTCACGGTTTTCGGTGGGTACATTGTGATCAGGAACAGCCAAATTAGCATTTATCCGGTGAGGTTGGCGCTTGGCTAACCTCAACCCTTCAAATGCTTGTGGCGAAGTCACTTCATGCAATAATTGACGATCAATATACAATAAGCTGGTGCCGTCTTCACGTCTCAAAATCACATGCTCGTCCCATAATTTGTCGTAGAGTGTTTTATGGCTCATAAGGCTCCTCTCTCAAATACAATAAAAGCATTGACTTCAATTTACACCCCTTAATAAAATAACTCAAATTCATATTTTTTATAAATTCCATAACTAAATGGAATGTTAGGATAAATATTATGGATATTGAGCTTTTAAAAACATTTTTAAAAATTGTCGAATACTCTTCATTTAGTAATGCGGCAGCAGAACTAAACCTAACGCAACCTGCTGTTAGTAAACGTGTCCATTCCATTGAAAAACAGCTTGGCAGTAAAGTATTTGACCGTATTGGCCATCAAATACTATTGACCGATGCAGGAGAAGTTTTAAAAGTTCATGCTGTTAAAATGATTAATGCTTTTGAAAATTGCCAACATGCAATATCCAACTTGCAACAAGAAGTTAGAGGCACGTTAGAATTAGCAACAAGCCATCATGTTGCTTTACACCACTTGCCTTCACCATTAAGAAACTTTAACCAAACATTTCCTCAAGTAAAAATAAACTTTCACTTTTTAAACTCAGAAGAGGCATACCAAGCAGTGCTCAGCACAAAAGTTGAGTTAGCTATCATTACTTTATCACCCAAGCATAGTTCTCAAATTAAAGCGCATAAGCTTTGGGAAGATCCCTTAATACCTACCATTTCCCCATCACATCCTCTGCACAAAGCAAATACTCCGGTGAGTTTAGAAGAATTAAGTCAATATGTAGCCATACTACCCGAAAAATCAACATATACCCGAGAAATGATAGAGGAAAAGTTTATTGAAAAATCACTGAGAATTCAGAGAGTCACAGATGTTAATTATTTAGAAACGATTAAAAAGTTGGTTGAAACGGGTTTAGGGTGGTCAGTTTTACCCACAAAAATGGTGGATAGTTCACTAATTCCTATATACAACAAAGAACTAAACATGAGTAGGCAACTAGGGTTGATAACGCACCGCTCTAAAACCTTGAGTCGAGCAGCGGTCGAATTCATAAATATACTTCAAAAGATACGTTAAGCATCCATGGCACGCCCCGTAATAGTTAACGTAATAGATTGACGCCGGTCAGACTTTCGGCGATCTTTTCCGTTTCGTATATCAACATCCGGTATATTAATAGGTTTACCTTGACACTCTCTTCTATCCCAACCACTACGCCTATCTATTTTTCGGCGATCGGGCATATTTGGAGTCCAAATTATTCTTTCCTCATCATTTTCTTGCGGCTTGTTACTTAACATAAACCTTTCTCCTAACTGACTCCTGAAGGACATTGGAAAATATCCGTGTGTGGCTAAAAAATCATAAAGTAAATATGGTACAAATTTACGCATTTG
>JBCCZV010000082.1:0-16763 GCA_039187085.1 Pseudomonadota bacterium | reverse complement strand
GTCCAAAGAGCCGATAAAATTATGTTTAGGCCAGCCTATTCCACAAAATCCTGAGTTAGTGGATTATCATTCGAATCCGACCAATCCTGTGATATCCAAACGATTATTTAACATTTTAAGCCCATTAAATATTTATGGCATTCAGTTAGTACCCGCTAAAGTACGCAATCCCAATGGTGGTCCTTTTGATGAACCACGCGATTATTGGTTTATGCATGTGTGGAATCGTATCGCTTGTTTGGATAAAAATAAATCTGAATTAGAACTTTATGACGATGGTGATATATTTTCTATTGAACGATTATCTCTCAATGAAACAATATTAGGACAAGTTGATTTGAAACATAGGCAAATCTTTGAATTGGCGGATAATACCTCAACACTATTAATTCATCAAAGCGTGAAAGATGCCATTTTATCCATTGATCCTGTTGGTTGTCGCTTCTTTAAAGCAACCGAATGGAACAGTGATATTGTTTTTGATTAGCCTTGTCACAAGCTTACAGAAGCGACAATAATGACTATGCTAGATAAGAGGAATACTAGGTTATTGAATGAGATAAAAATGATGCTGAATTAGAACTTTATGACGATGCTGATATCTTTTCTGTTGAGCGATTATCTCTCAATGAAACAATATTAGGACAAGTTGACTTGAAACATAGGCTAGTCTTCGAGCTGGACGAGGAGATATCAACATTATTAATTCATCGAAGCATAAAAGATGCGATTTTATCTGCCGATCCTATGGTTTGTCGCTTCTTTGCCACTACGCAATGGAATAGTGATATGACGTTTACTGAGTATTTCTATAGTAATAACCAACAGTTTCTGTCATGCAGCCGACTTTTTTTTGAATTAAAGGCGATCAATTTCAAGCTAAACACTATTGAAAACCTGTAAATAGCCATTCCCACAGGAGCTAGCACTTGCGTATAATATTTGTCATTTGAACACCGCAAGGAAAAATCCGTGTCACAGGTCAGCCTACAATCTTGTGTTGTTTTAGCCAGCAACAACACGAAAAAAGTTAATGAATTGACGAGCATACTTTCATCTTTTGGTCTAGCGCTTAAAAAACAATCAGAATTTAACCTTCCCGATGCCGTTGAAAATGGTCTCTCTTTTGTTGAAAACGCGATTATTAAAGCACGGCATGCCGCACGATTGACCGGCTTACCTGCCATAGCAGACGACTCGGGGTTAGAAGTCGATGCGCTGGATGGGAAACCTGGTATTTATTCTGCACGTTACGCCGGTCCTAATGCGAATGATGAACGTAATAATGAACACCTGCTGGAAGCTATGAAAGGCTTCATAGAGCCAGAACGCACCGCTCGTTATCGTTGTGTGATTGTTTACTTGCGCTATGCGACTGATCCCATGCCTATTATTTGCCATGGCACTTGGGAAGGCAGCATTTTACAAATGCCACGCGGCGAAGGCGGCTTTGGTTATGATCCTTTATTTTGGGTTGCTTCAGAGCAATGTAGTGCGGCTGAATTGACACCGGAACGTAAAGCAGAACTGAGTCATCGTTCTCAAGCTTTAACCCAGTTATCCACATTTTTTTCATCCCATGATGCGATGAGGTAGTTCTTGCATGCAATTGCACTTTGATACCGCGATTCCTTTAAGTCTGTATATCCATATGCCCTGGTGCGTGAAAAAATGCCCGTATTGTGATTTTAATTCGCACGAAATGAAAGATCCCATCGACGAAGCGCGTTACATTGATGCATTGATACAAGACTTGACCCAGGAGTTGCCTGCGGTATGGGGGCGCAAGTTATCCAGCATTTTCATTGGCGGTGGAACACCCAGCTTAATCAGTGCCGAGGGTTATGAAAAACTGTTTTCAACCATGCGCTCTTTAATTCCTTTTCAACCGGATATGGAAATTACGTTGGAGGCCAATCCAGGTACTTTCGATGCGAATAATTTTGCAGGATACCGTGAATTGGGGATCAATCGTCTGTCCATCGGTGTGCAGAGTTTTAATAACGAGCAATTACAAGTCTTGGGGCGTATTCATTCTAGCGACCAAGCTTTACAGGCCATTGAGCATGCTAAACGCATTGGTTTTGATAATTTTAATATTGATTTGATGCATGGCTTGCCCGATCAAACGTTGCTTGCGGCACTGGCTGATATTAAAACGGCTATACAGTGTGAGCCAACCCATATTTCTTGGTATCAACTGACATTGGAGCCGAATACGGCTTTTTACAACCAACCACCGACATTACCTGAAGAAGATATCTTGATCGATATTCAAGATCAAGGCGAAGCCTTGCTTAAAAGCGCGGGCTTTGATCGTTACGAAATTTCTGCGTTTGCCAAACCCGGTAAAGCGTCTTTTCATAATATGAATTATTGGGAGTTTGGTGATTATTTAGGGATTGGTGCTGGTGCACATCAAAAGCTCACTAACATGCAATACCAAACTGTGACACGCCGTCATAAATTTCGTCACCCCAAAGATTATATGAATATGAGCAAAGGCTTTGTGAGTGGCGAGAAAGTATTAACAGCACAAGAATTGCCTTTAGAGTTTATGATGAATGCTATGCGATTAATGGATGGCGTGCCAAGAGCTCTGTTTGCGCAGCGCTCGGGCTTGATGATAGAAAATATTTTACCTGCCATCGAGAAAGCACAGCAAAAAGGCTTGTTGGAAGAAAGTTGGCAGCAGCTTAAACCCACGCCGCAAGGCTATCGATTTCTCAATGATTTGCTCGAAAATTTTATGACAGAACAATTGCAACATCATCAATCACCCAAAATTATTCCGATTAAACCAGGTTAGCGGATGTTGAGATAGCAGGGTTAATTTAATACTGTTTTAACGCATTAACCAGTTTATCCATCACGTGTTTTCTCGCAGTGGTTTTTCGCCAAACCAATCCAATCACTCGTTTAGGCACAGGCTCGGCAAAAGGTATGTAACGAATACCTGGCTCATCGTCGCGCACGGCGATTTTGGGCATAAAGGTAATACCGGTTCCAGCTTTAACCATCTGACGTAAGGTTTCTAGACCGGTTGCTTTAAAATCTTGCTCTTCGGCAATGCCATGGCGTTCGCAAACTTCAAGAGATTGGTCGCGTAAACAATGGCCTTCTTCGAGTAATAGCAACTTATGTTTCTTGAGAATTTTTTGGGATACGTTTTCACTGGCAGCCAATTTGTGATCGGGCGCGACAGCTAAACAGAACTCATCTTCGAATAAGGCTTCGCAGCATAAAAAGTCGTCGTGCACTGGCAATGCCAATAGTGCTGCATCAATTTCACCGTGACGTAGCTTTTCCATGAGATACATGGTTTTGTCCTCGATTAATATCAAGCGTAATTTCGGCATCACTTGTTTAACTTTAGGGACGATGTCAGGAAAAATATAAGTCGCTAGGGTCGGAAATGCGCCTAATCGAAATTTGCCCGCGAGAGGATCGCGCGAACTTTCTGCGACTTCATGGATCGTTTCTATTTCTGCCAGTACGCGGCGTGCATGAGCAGCAATCTGGCTGCCTGTTTCCGTTAACATCACTTTACGATTGGTGCGCTCAAACAAAGTGACTTCTAATTCTTCTTCCAGTTTTTTTATTTGACCACTGAGTGTGGGTTGACTCACACAGCATTGTTCCGCAGCTTGGCCAAAATGTTCGAGTTCAGCAACGGCTAAAAAATACTGCAAATCTTTTATATTCATGGTTATCCCCAACTCTCAACATCCAATAAAAGGTATTTCCTATCATTAAGATAGAAATAAACGATTTTACAGCATAATAGCTGATTGTTAATCTGGAATTAATAGGAGGTGCCTAATAAAGATCGATAAATAGCTCGGGTTTTTTAATTGAAATTCGCTATTACCATTCGATTAATTACAGGTTTAATCTATTACGGGTGCTATTTTTATTAAACGCAACATGAAATTAATTTATTAAAAGAGATTTTTATTCTAATAAATTAATAGCCTTATGATAGTTTTTCCATTGTCCCTTAAGGCATCGTTAACCCTAATTATAATGACAGAATAGGATAGTAGAGATGAGACACTTAAAATGCTTCAAGCTATCGGCGCTTGCCGGAATCATTGCACTCTCTTTGAGCCAGTCCGCCATCAGTTCAGAAATGACCAAACCTGGTGGAACGGTCGGAAAAGGGGCTGTTGCACCTAATCAAGCCAAACCCAATCTTTTTTGGTGGCCAGACCAACTCGATTTAAGCCCTTTACGTGACCATGATGCGCGTTCTAATCCGTTAGGCGAAAACTTTGATTATCAAGAAGCTTTCAAAAAATTAGATATGGCTGCGCTTAAAAAAGATATTGATTCGGTTCTCACAGATTCTCAAGACTGGTGGCCTGCGGATTGGGGTAACTACGGTCCTTTCTTCATTCGTATGACTTGGCATGCGGCTGGTACTTACCGAACCTTGGATGGTCGTGGTGGCGCAGGTGGTGGGCAACAACGCTTCGACCCACTTAATAGTTGGCCTGATAATGGCAATCTCGATAAAGCGCGTCGTTTACTTTGGCCTGTCAAACAAAAATACGGTGAACTCATTTCTTGGGGAGATTTACTGGTCTTAGCCGGTAACGTTGCGCTGGAAAATATGGGTTTTGAAACCTATGGTTTTGCCGCAGGACGTGATGACGATTGGGAACCCGATATGGTTTACTGGGGGCCAGAGGTTGAAATGTTAGCCAGTGACCGTCGTGGTAAAGATGGGAAATTGCAAAGACCATTAGCCGCTGTGCACATGGGACTGATTTACGTCAACCCTGAAGGTCCGGGCGGCGTTCCTGATCCTATTGGTTCTGCTAAAAATATTCGCGAATCCTTTGCTCGCATGGCCATGAACGACGAAGAGACCTTGGCACTGGTGGCGGGTGGTCATACTTTTGGTAAAATGCACGGCGCTCGCAAGCCCAAAGACTGCGTTGGTGTGGAGCCAGGTGGTGCACCGATTGAACAGCAAGGTCTTGGTTGGAAAAATAAGTGTGGTAAAGGCCACTCAGAAGACACCACGACCAGTGGTTTGGAAGGTGCATGGACTCAAGCGCCGACGCGATGGACCAGTTTATATCTTTCCAACTTGCTTAACTTGGACTGGAAGTTAACGGAAAGCCCCGCAGGTGCGAAACAGTGGATTCCTACTGATGAATCATTGCATAAATCCGTCCCGGATGCTCACGTCAAAGGTAAATTCAATCCACCTGTTATGACAACCGCTGATTTGGCTTTCAAAGAAGACCCTGCCTATCGAAAAATTGCTGAGCGTTTTTTAGCAAACCCTGAAGAGTATCGCTTAGCGTTTGCGAAAGCTTGGTACAAACTGACTCATCGGGATATGGGGCCATTGGATAACTATCTGGGTGATGGCTTCCCTAAAGAAGAATTAATTTGGCAAGATCCTATTGCTAAACCGGATTATAAATTAGCTTCTGAACGTGATGTGAGAAAGTTAAAAAAGGAAATCTTGCAGTCAGGCTTATCCGTTTCCGAGCTGGTAGAAACGGCCTGGGCATCCGCGGCTTCTTATCGCGAGTCGGACATGCGTGGTGGCGCTAATGGCGCACGTATTGCCTTGGCTCCGCAAAAAGATTGGGTAGTCAATAATCCCGCTCAAACGGCAAAAGTCATTAATACGCTTGAAGCCATTAAAAAGGACTTTGACAGTTCTCGCAAGAAAATATCACTGGCTGACTTGATTGTACTCGGCGGTGCCGCTGCGGTAGAGAAAGCTGCTCAAGATGCTGGGTTTAAAATAACAGTGCCTTTTGAACCCGGTCGTGGTGATGCGACTCAAGCCCAGACGGATGTGAACTCATTTAACTTGCTCAAACCCGAAGCTGACGGTTTCCGCAACTATTACAGTGCGGGATATTACAAGTCGCCGACGGCAGCCTTAATCGATAAAGCTGATCAACTCGCGTTAACGGTTCCGGAAATGACGGTACTTGTGGGTGGCATGCGTGCACTGGATGCGAATACCGGTGGCAGCAAGCACGGTGTGTTTACTGACAAGCCCGGCACTTTGACGAATGATTTCTTTGTCAATCTTTTAGATATGTCGACGCAATGGCGTAAAGCGGGCAAGGACGGCGTTTATGAAGGTGTCGATCGGAAAACCGGCCAAGCCAAGTACACGGCAACGCCAGTTGACTTGATCTTTGGTTCTAATTCAGAACTGAGAGCTGTAGCTGAAGTGTATGCGTTTGATAATTCCAAGGAGCGTTTCGTTAATGATTTTGTTGAAGCTTGGGTAAAAGTGATGCAAAACGATCGTTTTGATACTAAATAACCTTGGCTGGCATATATTAGAGCCTTTCAATTCGAGGTAGGTTTTACCTACCTCGTTTCTCGTTTCCTGCCGCGATAATCTAAACCTGCTTACTAGAGCTCATTTAAAGTGATTGCTTTATACGATTGCTAACCCAGTCTTAACCTGCTATCAATAATGCAAAAGTTGTCATTGAGTTAAGTGATGGAAGGGGTGAAATGATGCAAGCGAATGTAAGCTTGAGTGTTTTAAAAATTGATGTTTTGTTAACCGTCTATGAAGTATCCGAAGAGGATATCAATGCTGTATTGTCTTTGGGTGAGGCGCTGGGACCCCATATTGATGAATTTATCGAGCGATTCTATAAGTGGCTAGTGAAGCTTGAAGAGTTTTCAGTATTTTTTGCGAATGATGAAAAATTACATGCGGTAAAAAATTTACAAACTGAGTATTGGAAAGAATTTTTCACCCATCAACGTAATACGGACTATTTAGAAAAAAGAAAAGTTGTCGGTAAAACGCATGCGCGCATTGGCTTACCCTTGTCGGTCTACATGGCGGCTATGAGTATTTCCATGAATATTTGGGTCGATATCATGTCGGAAAAAGATATTCGGGATGAAAATGGTTTCCTGATTTCTGTGGGTTCGTTGCATAAATTAATCCAACTTGATACGTGTATTGTGACGACAACGTTTAGTGAACGTATTAATCGCCTTATTGAAGAACAGCATAATGCCATGATGGAAATGTCGACACCTGTCACGGAAATTTGGCAAGATATTTTAATGTTGCCTATTGTAGGGGTGATTGATTCAAAACGTGCGCAAGATATTATGACATCTGTATTGAATAAAATTGCTGATACGCGTGCGCGTATTCTCATTTTAGATATTGC
Organism: Pseudomonadota bacterium; assembly: GCA_039187085.1. Lineage (GTDB taxonomy): Bacteria > Pseudomonadota > Gammaproteobacteria > Enterobacterales > JBCCZV01 > JBCCZV01. Next base: position 9,579 of record JBCCZV010000082.1, on the reverse strand, counting down.
TGGGGTGGCTATCGTTGACACGGCGGTTGCCAACCATCTCATTAAAGTCACTAAAGCCTCGGCGTTAATGGGATGTCAGTGTATCGTATCCGGTGTGTCTCCGGCTATTGCACAAACCATTGTGGAGCTGGGTATTCAAGTGGGGGATGTACGTACGACATCAACTTTAGGCGATGCGCTTAAAGCTGCCTTTCAAGATACGGGTATGATATTAAATCGTTGTCCTAATAGCACAGTGTAGTCATCAATCATGAAGTTTAACATACCGCAAAAACCACTTAAGACGGAACATCATGACTCGGAAAGTTTTACGTTACAAGTTGTGAATAATAAACTTGTGGTGACTATTCAAGATGTTCTGCGTAAAAGCTTTTTAGAGCAGTTGAAAATTAAAGTGTTAAAAGAAGTACAAGATAAGTCGGTTGATAGTGTGATCTTTGATGTGTCGTCTTTGGTCGTTATTGATGCTCACGAATTTACATTATTAGTCAAAATCATGCGTATGGCTCAATTGATGGGGTGCTACGGCGTTATCACCGGTGTTAATGCGGGCACGGCTGCTTTTCTAGCTTCTATAGATATTGATTTGACGAATATTGAACTAACGCGTACTTTGGCGCAGGCGCTTGAGGTTTAAACTTTAGGTTAGCGTGATGACAGAAACCAGAATGGTGATTAATCACGAGTACGATGTCGTTTCCGCATCTATGCGAACACGTCAGTTTGCTAGTGGCTTAGGTTTTGATACACAAATTGCGAGTTTAATTGCGACGGTTGTTTCAGAATTAGGTCAAAATATTATTAAATATGGTGTACAGGGTTATATTACTTTGCGAGAAATCGACATTCAGAAAAAAATAGGTATAGAAATCGAAGCGTCTGATAGTGGTCCTGGTATCAATGATATTGAGAAAGCACTGCAAGAAAATTTTAGTACAAAAAACACATTAGGTTTGGGTTTGCCAGGTGTTAAACGCATGTTGGATGAATTAAACATTGTTTGTGAACCAGGAAAAGGGACGCGCATTATTGGGAGAAAGTTTCTTTGAATTTATTCAACTTGCAGCACGGTTATTATGTTCGTGCTGCTGAGGGCTATCCAACAGGTGGTGATGCCGCTATTGTTTATGAGTCAAGCTCACATTGGTTTTATGTGGTGATTGATGTATTAGGGCATGGTTTTGAAGCAACCTACGAACGGGCTCGTATTGAAGCCTCTATCACACAATACTTATATACTGATTTACAACAAAGTATTGATGATATTAATAGCCGCTTTGCCGATTCTCGAGGCTTTGCGCTAGGTATTTTAACGATAGAAAAAAGCAGTGGTTGGGCGGAGTATGTGAGCATTGGCAATACGGTTTGCCGTATTATTAGTGATAAGGAAGAAAAGTTTTACAGCAATGATGGTATTGTTGGACAATATAAACGCAGTATTAATATTCAAAAACATAAAATGCCTCAAGAAGGGTTTGTTTTTTTATACTCGGACGGTGTCAGTGAAAGTGCGCCTTTATCGATTCATTCACACCTATTCTTGCAATCACCGACCAAGATTGCAAAAACCATTGTTGAGGACCTCGGTAAGCCATACGATGATGCTTGCTGTATTGTGATTAAGCTGGGTTAAGAGCAACACTGATGTTACGTTTTGATTCAATATTGATAAAAAATGAAGATGCACTGTATTTAGTCAGAGATAAATTACTGTATCTCTTGCAAGCATTAGGCTATCCCTCTTCGCCAGCAAAACACATGGTTTGCGTTTTTTCATCTTTATTTGGGGAAATGTTTCGTCATCAGCCATCTATTAAGGTGGATATCACGTTACACCATCCTTTCGAGAATATTTCAGTGGCTATGCAGATCCACTTCGGTCCTATTCCATCAATCCGTTTGCATCAGCTTCAAGCTTGCATGATGGGTAATACTTTATTGTTTGATAATGTGCAATGGATTAACAATGCATCTGATGAACTAACGATGTTAACCTTTGAATTAATGCCGCATAATCGTTTATCTGTCATTTCGCAAAAACAATACGAAGAGATACAAACCTATTTCCTACAAAAAACTCGAGAAGAATTGATTGATGCTTTACATGAAAATGCACGTTTATTAGAGCGTTATACTCTTAAACTCGAAGATGTTGTGGAAGAACGTACCGAACAATTAAAAATTGTTAATAATAAACTCAAAAATGATTTAACAGCTGGGGTGGAGTATGTAAAACGTTTGTTGCCCAAACCGATAAACACACCGGTTAAGGTAGATTGGTATTATCAACCCACCGATGATTTAGGAGGTGATATCTTTGGTTATCATGCCATTGATGAGACGCATTATGCGTTTTATTTACTGGATGTGACAGGTCATGGGTTAGATTCTGCCTTACTCTCTGTGTCGGTGATGAATGTGTTAAGTAGCGGTTCTTTAGCCCATGTTGACTTTTGTGAGCCTGCTTCCGTGATTCATGCCTTGAATCATTTTTATCCTATGCAACAGTATGGCGGAAAAATGTTTTCGATTTGGTATGGAGTTTTGAATGTGGCACAACATCGATTACGATGGTGTGGTGCTGGCCATCCAGATTCTTTGTTATATTCGTTTGATGATAAAGAAGGTATGGAATCAGAACCTTTTCGTCTGGTATCCAGTGGTCCTCCCATTGGAATTATGGATACATTAGTTTATGAAACTCATGAATGTTTTGTAAAACCTGGCGATAGGCTTTTTGTTTTTAGTGACGGAGCTTTCGAAATCCGACTACCGACAGGCGAACTATTAACCTATGAAGATTTCGTACAATTTATGTCCACTCAGCCATTACAAGAAGAACATTTTTTACAAAATTTGTACCAGCGCAATTGTGATGTTCAAAACAAATCTATTTTAGACGATGACTTTTCGGCACTGCGTATAACTTTTTAAATACAAAAAATCACCAATAAAAAACTGAATTTCGTCATCTCCTCCAAAGTGTCTAGGTTGAAAAAAAACATCGCGTGAACAAGTTCAAAGTTTGGATAAAAAGCCATAGTTGTTATGGTAATATTGACTTATTTTGACAAAAACAACGTGTTATTTTGCCACTGATATTATCAATCATAATTCCATAATAACCGGAGCAAACACATGCAACTTTCTTCAACACTGCAAACCATGCTAGTGAGCTCGTTACTTTTGATGAGTTTAGCAGGCTGTTCAGATGACGATGATACCAATCCACTCGAAGTCAACGCGGAAACTGAAAATACGGATGCCGGGGCAGAATCGCAAACCAGCGACGATGGCTCAGACGAAGAAACGTCAGATGAAGAAACATCAGACGAAGAAGAATCGAGTGATGAAGACAATGAAGCGATCGAGCCCATAGGTGGTGATGAGGATGATGGCGGCGATGACGGAGATGGTGGCAGCAGTGAACCTAGTGAACCGGCGGATACGACTGGAGCATTACTGAAAGATATCACCTTTGCGGATGCTGCAATCAAAACTTGTATTGAGGAAAGCATTGCTCCCGAAAATTTGGACACCATAACTGTCACAGAAATTACCATCATTGCGTGTGATGATCCTGCCATCACGCAATTCGAAGAAGTGGAACTCTTTACCAATATTGAAACCTTGTGGCTAGTCAATACCAAAGTGCCTTCCTTGACACTCGATAATCACCCTAAATTACGTCGTCTCAATATTTTCACCGATGCGGATCAAGGCACTGGAGAACTGAGTGAATTAGATCTGTCAGGCACTCCAGCTTTAGAAATTACCAATTTATTTAGAAATAAACTGACTGAAATTGATTTTACAGCAAATCCAGCCTTACAGTACGCACACGTTGCTTTAAACCAGTTAACCGATATTGATTTATCGCAGAACGGTAATTTATTGCAGTTTACTGGGTTTGATAATGCTTTTTCACGTTTGGATCTTTCTGAGTTAACTGAATTAATTAATTTAGAAATTAGCAATAATAATTTAACCGCGGTTGATTTATCTTTGAATACTAAACTGCGTCGTTTAGAAATTGCTAACAACGATTTGATTCAATTGGATTTAAGTAACAACCCAGAAATTGAACGAATTACAGCCAGCGACAATCCAATTGTGGATATTGTGTTTCCACTAAATCGAGATGAGCTGATCGCCGTTGCTATTGAAAATGCCGATCTGAGTGATGATTCTATTGCATTATTGGACGAACTCGCTGCTGATGGTGTAGCGGTAGCTCGATAAAAATATAAAGCATTGCCAATGTATCGACAAAAGGAACAGTAACCAGAAGTTCCTTTTGTTATCGATGATGCAAGCTGTTTTTGCCACTTTCAGAAACAAATACCTGCTGTGCCTCTCCAACATCATTCAGACCTGAATGATACCTCTATCGCAATTTCCTGGGATAATATCTAGGTGTTATCCATTATGCTGCCTATCCGATGACCTTGAGACCATAGATTCCGTATGATTATCTAAAATTATTCGTTAGTCATTGTCGGGAGAGTTGTCGGTGCGCTTTATTTCACAAAACCACGATTATGTTAAGACAGGTTTTTTTCACAATAAAATTCCACATATTTTATGTGCTTGCTTTTGTTTGAATAGTGTCCCCTTATTGGCTGAAGAACCTTATGAACAAGATATGTCACTCAGTCTTGATCAAGGAAAGCCAAAATGGGAAATCGGTATTTTTGGTGGAGGCTTAGATAATCCGACGTATCCTGGCTCAGGTGATTCGAAAAGTCGAGGTATTATATTACCTTACGCGGTGTATCGTAGTGAAAACTTTAGTATTGGTGACGGCGGTATTATCAATGCGAAAGCGATAAAAAAGCCGTTTTATGATGTGACTTTGTCACTCAGCGGTGGATTTAATGTGGATGAAGAGGAAGACACAAATCGTGATGGTATGCCAGGTGTGGATTATACTTTTGGCATTGGTCCCAAATTACGTTTGTACTTACAACGGCCGAATGATAAACAAGTCACAAAACATGCCGTAAATTTTGATTTACAATCCCGAGCGATTTTCGCTACCGACTTTTCCGACGTCGAATATATCGGGTATGTGATTGAACCCCAGTTTAGTATTAACGTTATGAAGCCCTTAAAGTTACCGATTAACTTTAGCACCTCGGTGAGCATGAGCTGGGCATCGGAAGGTTTACAAGACTATCTGTATCAAGTGGATCCTGAATTTGCTACGCCAATACGTCCAGCATTTGACGCACAAAAGGGTTGGATGCAAGCCCGCTGGTTTGTTGGTTTGTCGAAAAGCTTTAAAGATTATGGCAATGTTTTCTTAGGGGTTGGTGCGCAAACCTATCAGTTCGCTGAAAATGAAAATAGTCCGCTTATTAAAACTGATATTGATTACACCGCCGTATTGGGATTTCGTTGGAGAATTTTTGCTTCGGAAGACAGAGTGCCATAGCTAATCATTTTAGCAGTGGCGTTGCTTTACGTTTAAGAGAGTCTCAGCTTGTTGAATGTGTTTTAGATAGTGTTTTATAATTTTTGAGAAAAATAACACGCCGCCATACTGAGCAGCGGCGTGTTTGTCTGTAAAATCAGTCAATGTTTCTGAAAATTTTTATGTTGCGTATAATCAAGTACTATTTAGTTAAACAAGCCTCGCGACCAAACTAGACCTATACTGAAATGTCCTGTGTTGTCTTCAATGTAACTTTCATCAATAATCCACTCTGTACGAAGCTTAAAATCTTCTGCAAAAGACCATTGCCAAGAAACGCTATGCTTCGCTGGATCAAAACCATTGTTGAGTAAACCGCTTTGCTCTAAAAAAAGCACATTAACGGAATCGAAAAACACATTTTCTAACGTTAAGGTTTCTGTTTGAACGGCGATGAGGTGATTGTGCCACTCCAATCCTAGTAGATAACGCAAGCCCTCATAGGTAGAATCTAGCGCGCTATTTTGGCCACTACTATCGAACAAATCACCATCATGCTCGAATTGAATCCATTCGGCTTGCGCGTAAATTTGCCAAGTTTCAGCTTGGTAACCCACATCAATATTCGTACCCAAGCCTAAGGTATCGCCTGTAAAAAAAATGTTAGCGGCAGGAGAAGTGACCGTTAAGCCTCCGTGGCTGTGGTCACTGCCATAGCGATCATCGTTCCGATTTTCTACATTCATTGCCATAGCCCAAAATGAAGAATCGATGTGAAAGCCTTGCCAATTCGGGTGAAATTTAATAAATCCACTGAGTCCACCCTCATCGCCGGATGCGGGCCAACTCGAACCTGACCAAACTTCTGCTCCGATACTAAATAGTGGTTTTTGCCATTTAGCTTTTATACCCGTATCATTAAAATGTCTTCCAAAAAAGGCATCACTTAACAAGGGTGCCTCACTAAATTCGGATTCTGAAGCGTGATAATAAGCGGTGTCAGTGATTTCGGTTCTTAAAATACCAACCTCTATTAATAGATTTTCGCTTACGGGTTCTACTAACCAGGTAAACCACAGATTTTCCAATTCCAGTTCAATAGATTCATGATGGCCATGAGCACTGAACTTAGCAGAGATAGCATAATTATCTTCAACTCGATAGTCAGCCAAGATTTGGGCATCGTCCAGTGAAAACCCTTTTTCCACAGGTAACGCTTCGCCTCCTAAATTCATTCCCGGAATAAGCCAAGCTTCGCCGGGCTCGACAAGACTTTCATTGCGATAACTTATAGCCACTTTAGCAGTGACTTGCGTTGTGGGTAGTGTTTCTGCACTCTCATGGGCGTCAATCGATGAGCTGATGAGCAGACTTGTGATTATTAAAATTGATCTTATCGTTAGCATTGTATTTAAAGGTTACTCTTCATTAAAAGGATTAGAATGAGCTGGGTTGGTTAAAAATTCATGGTCGGTCAGTGATTCTAAGAAAGCGATAACCGCTTCTATTTCTTCATCGGTTGCATCAAATCCACGAATAAAACCGGATTTGAGAGGACTCAATGCGCCATCACCAGCGTAAAGCCCCGTTTCTACCAAACGGCCACCACGAGCATAATGCTCGATGACTTCGCGTAAAGTTTCGATGCTACCATCGTGCATATAAGGCGCGGTTACAGCAACATTACGCAAACTTTGAGGACGAAAAAAACCTCGATGATGAGATTTTTGTGTCAAATCAAAAAGTCCTTGATCGATACTAGGATAATCCCCAGTACCATTAACGTTGTACAATCCATTATTAAAAAATGGAAAAATTTGCGTATCTGGATTACTGGTGTTATCTCGATAAGATGTAGAAAAATTAATACCAGAGTGACAGTGAAAACATTCAAATTTTTCACCATTGAAAATGGCTAATCCTTGAAGTTGTTGTGCTGTCAGTGCATTTTCATCACCTAAAAGGTATTGATCATAAGCACTAGCGCCTGAGATGAGTGTCCGTAAAAAACTGGCTAAAGCATGAATGATTTTATTAATGGTTGCGCCTGGCTCCGAATCTGGAAAAGCTTGTCGAAACATTTCAGCATACAGTGGGTCAGAGTCAAAACGCGCAAGTACTTCATCGACGACAGTCTCTGTAACACCGAGCTCGATAGGATTGGTTGAACGGATAGGTACTTGTAATTGATTTTCCAAATCTAAAAAACTATCACTAGCCCATGTAAATGTTGCATGATACATAGCATTGGCTAAACCTTGAGAATTTCGTACCAAGATATCACCGGTGGAGCCACGAGGCTGTGTAACGTCATCAGCAAAAGCTAATGCTTGAAAATGGCAACTGTTACAGCTTTGGCTTTCATTACCAGATAAACGCGTGTCGTAAAACAAATGCTTTCCTAAATTAATTTTTTCCGCCGTAGGGATATTAAATTCTGGTATTCTTGGCAAAGAAAAATGTGGTGGGACCTTGAGAAGTTGCCGCAAGTCTTCTTCTTGATTTTCAAGTTCTACGAGAGTTTGCGATTCGGTTCCACAAGCATTAACAAAAACCAACAAGCAAAACCATTGGACAAGATATTTATAAAAAATAACATTCGAAATGGTGGATTGCGTAAAATCTTGTGTCTGTTTCATAAAGAATTACTTTGGTATTGACTGGTGATAGAGCGTAAAGTAGGTGATTAGATAATGATTTTCCTAAAGCTCGACAAGCAGAGTAGCTTTAGGAAAAATGATTGAACGTGTTATTCCATGCCAAAAACAAGGTTAGTGGTTGCACTGGCTTTACCGTCTTCAATCGATAGCCCGAAGTTTGGAAAGAGGCCAACACAGGCATTTTGAGTGCTGCCTGAATGGCATTGCAAACCAAAACTTTCTCCTGTGATGCAGTAGCCGTTAAAGCGTTGTTCATCAATACAAGCGGATTCGTCGCCATCAACGATAGGATTCCACACAGGCGCAACAAAGTGTTCTTCCAATACGTTGGTCATGATTGAATGTAGATTAACGGTGACAGAATGGCTCGATAAATCGAAGTTATCGAGTTGCACTTGTGCGGTGTTAACTTTACCACATTCATCTTGCTCGGAAAGTGCTTGAGCACCGCTACCGCAATCAGTACTACCTATATGGAAATTACTGTTTTCGACCATTTCGGTATTAGCGGCATCCATGGCGACGAAATTGAGTACAAAGTGACGATACCCACTGGCCCAAGACCAATGCATTTCACCCAGTGGCGATGGGGCATCGCTGACATCAGCGGAAGCGGCTATGACGTTCTTCATGACAGCTTGGGGTACACCAATATCAAAGCTAATGCTCGCGACTTGTGTTGAAGTCGCTTGTTGAAGCTCGCCAGTGATGACTGCGTTGGTTCTTGGCGTGCCTTCTGCAGCGAGTTCGCAATAGCCAGAATCGGTTCCTAAAAAGTCGATAAGCCCAACAAACCCAGAAGTATGGTTATGTTGGAATTCTGTTTCATCCAGGGTTAATGCCAAGGCGTTACCTTCGCTATCAAAAAACTGAATATTGCTGACATAAAAGCGTAAATCGCTCACCCCTAAAGAGTATTCACCTCCTGCGCCAAAACCGTCATATTGCGTATCGCAATTTATCTCGTTCTGACCGCTCAAAGCTTTAAAGTTGAGAGTGAAAGCTTCAGGCTGTGGTTGCAAGGGAACCTCAGTGTTACTGGTTGATGAAGAGTCTCCTCCACAACCACTAAGTAGAAGAGCGAATGTCATGCTTGTTAAAGCCGTTCTTTTCAAGGTTTGTTTTGAGCTACGCATGTAAATATGCCTATGATTAGGAAAATTGTGGAAACCTTAGCTGATAATTTAAGGTTTTTCCATGCGACAAAATGTCGCACCTTTTTTTCTGATTAAATGAAATGAAGAGCTATGTATTGAAAAAATCGAGTAATTATTTCATAAAGATTCCACCATAATTTTTGTTAAAAATGAGTAACTGTTATTGTTTTTCTTTTAGAGAACAGCTTGTACAGACATGAGCAATAGGAATCATATTTAAAATATGGAGTCATCTGATAAGGATTTTAGTTATCAGCTTTTATACCAACTTAGAACGTAAGCTCGTCATTTTTTTGCTTTATAACTGAAGCAACTCTTCGTTAAAGTTTTAAGAAAAAAGTATTTT
>JBCCZV010000081.1:0-16885 GCA_039187085.1 Pseudomonadota bacterium | reverse complement strand
TAGTTTAGGTTGAATAGTGAAATAGCCAAAGTTCTCATCTTTTAACTTAGGAGCCTTGTTTGGATTAATTTGAGTTATTTGGTTTTCTCCAGACATCAACCATGTTGTTGACTCAATTTTTTCACCGAGTTCTATACATTTGTGCAACACTTTGCCACCATTAGCCTCAATGAAAGGTTTCATCAAATTAAGCGCTGTACCAGCTATAGCACTATAACTCGTGGTACTAGGAATTAACTCTCCAAGACCAACAATCAAATCCGATAAAGGAGCCACTGATTCATTTGAAGTTTCAATAAATGTCGCTTTGACAACGTAATTAGCAAAAGCAGAAGATTTCTGACGTTTTAAAAGTAATGCGTTTCCTTTAGAAACTTGTTTTATATTACGGCCTTCTTTATGAAAACTGTATATTATACTCGGATTGGTGAGTGTTTTTGCGGAATAATCCTCGCCCCCTAAATCAGCACTTTCACACGGATAACCTGGATTCGCTTTGTACACAGAGACTAAAAATGAAATCGATTTATCATCTTTAATCACTTTTCCCCAAAAACTATCATCTACAGGTTTAGTGGCAAAGGCTTCGTTCACCATTCTAAGTTCGAGATATTTGGAATCTTGACCTAATAACTCAAGAGAGAGTGTTAAAAAAAGTAATACGAAATACGAGGCTTGCTTTATAAATGTCATACTGTACATCTATTACTCCTTTCTTGTTGGTTTTGCCTGTATAGGCTAACAGCGGAGAAAACCTTTATTTTAACTGCACAGTAAAAGGTTGATTTTAAATTATTTAGAATAACGCTCAAGCTAGTGGACTATCGATAAGCTGGTAAACTAAAATCCACTAGGTAATTTTGATTAAAGAATAAAACAGCATTCACTGACTAAGCAACTCTTATTTTCTGACTGAACAAAACAATACGATAAGGAGCAAGCCCTCTCCTTTTCTTATCTGAAAAATCGACCTTCGGTACACTATTAAATCGGTTATAATATATTAGATCGAAGGCTTATTTTTAGTTTAATTATCACACTTTTTATGAGCGATGTCTTGAGTGATATAAGATCACTGCTTGTTTATTTCTCATTATTCAGTAGAAACATTAAGCATACTTTTATCTTTGTGGAGGATAAAACTTCTCTACTCTATCTAACGTTGGACTGGTTATTTTTAATGGTGCTGCTCCAGGACGCAATTTAGCGCCATTATCCATCATGCTCAAATAAAAAAATAGGCTGCCTTTGGCCGTTGGATGAAACAAAAAAACCCAAGAACCGTGTTTATGTCGCATCGATGCAGATGCACCCCATTCACTATGTCCAAAGTATTTATAAACTCCAGGTTCGTGCCTTGTATCCACATGCTTTAAAGTACCATTAATATCTTGATAAACTTCTGTGAATTGGTATTCACGATATTCATAACGCACAACAGAACCTGTTTGATTACCTACATCATGATGAAAAACTTGAGGCCCAGGCAAGTCGTTATACTTATATTGGAAATAGGCACCATACGTATAACTTTTTTCAATGAAACTTTTTTCTTTACCACATTCTCCTATAAAACATTTTTGCTGTGTTTGAGTTGAAATTAATTGAATATCTGATGTTTGTTTGGCCAGTTGATGAAATTGCTCGGTTGATACTGTTTGCCCTGGTAGTTTAATACTATTATGAGAGTTAAATAATTTTGATAAAAAAGAATCGTTACAGTCTGGAGGACATTCTCCGGCAGATTCACCATTAAGGTCAATAAAGCGCAGTGGATTACCTCGACCATAATTGTAAGGTGACCAATGCTGGGGATCATTAAAACGTTCAGGTAGAACAAAAACAGGATCGGGAGAAAGAAAACGTGCAAAATTTGTTTTAAGATGACGTTGTTCTAAGTAATCTAAACCTGTTTTTTCGTCGTGTTCTTGCCCAATAAATAAATATGGTGTTCGCATATTGTCACCCAAACGTTGACTTACCTCTCCATAAGGTTTGTAGGTATAAAAGCTTTGCACTCGACCTATTTCATCTATTTGCAACTGCGTAGAACCGATATGATTATGCAAGAAAAAAACATTGGCTTTAAAAGAGCCATTCTCCAATGATTGAATACCGGCAATTTTTCTTCCCATAAAGGTTACATAGTTTTTTAATTGTCCATTTTTTATTTCTGTTGATTCGTCAATATAATAATCAGAAGTAAAGCTACCATCACTCGCCAATGTAGTTTTCAGCTTCATGTGATTACTTTCATCATAAGCATATTCAATGATGTAATCGTCATTTTTTGTCATGGATAAACGTTGACGATCATCCCACTCATACACATACCCATCTTGTTGAAGCACATTCCCTCGTTCATCGTATATCCATTCAGCGATATTTGATTGCTTATGATCGACAATACGTGTTAGCGCATGAGGTCCTGGCGATTCTCCTGGGAGACGCCCTCTTCTGTTCCAACTTTTTTGATTGTTTACCCTTGTACTATGACCATAGAGTAAGGATTGATCTTGAGTCAGTAAAAAGTTTCGGTGCGTCGTTTTTTGCAAAAGATTACCCAATCGATCGTATTCATAGTTATAGAGTTCTGAAGACTGATTGTCATTGATAGCGCTAATCAAACGATAACGACTATCATAGTAGAAATTACCACTAAGATTGATCGCCTTATCGTCTTCAACATAAGGTATATTCAATTCTGTAATGATCTGTTTTTGACTGGATTCGATTTGTTTATCAACAATAGCTAATAGGTTGTTAACACCATCGAAATGATAGTGCAAATGACGCAAACTTATGTTATCAAAATGACGTTTATCTTCAATACGCTTTACACGTTGGCGTGCATCGTATTCGTAAAAGCTACTAACGCCGTTGATGTAATCGATACGTTTGACTTTTTCTGAAGCTGTGTAATCAATTGCATTCACTACTCCTGGAATTTTTGCCAGTAAGCCTTGCGTATTGTAATGGTATTGTAAACGTGTACCGTCAGGATAAATACGTTGATCTAGCCTCCCTACACTATCGTATTGATAATGATTTGTAAATTCAGGCGCATCATTATGCGTCTTTAATGATTCAAGTTTACCAATACGTTGATACAGCTTCGTTAATTGCCCTCGCTTATCGTAACTCATCGCCTTATAACCTGCTTCATGTTCAACCGCTGCTAATCTGCCTTTTAAGTTTTCCGAGCTTTGTTCTGAAAAAATAGCATGATCATAATAGTAAGTTTCATTCGGATCCCGTTGTGGATATTGGATGATATCCGCCCAAATATTAAAATCTGTTAAGGTTTCGGCACCAGCGAAAACCCTTTCTTCTTGATTCAAATTTTCAAACACTTGGCTTAGACGATTGGCACCATCATAATTTTTTAAAAGAACACGACCTCGTGCATCTTTTAAACCGATGAGATTGCTTGCATCATCATACAATTTCCATTGATAGCCTCGATTAGGGTCATGTGTAAAATAGTTACGGCCCAATGCATCATACTTCATGTCTCGAACATTATTTTGAGCATCGGTCACTCGAGTTAAATGATTTAGCACATCATAATCATAACGCGTTATCCAAAAATTATCGGACGACGTTGGTTCATTAACACCTTGATGCACTTCTCGTAATCGACCAGGCGCTTCTTCTGTCGCAAGGCCATCTAGTCGATGTAAACTGAATAGACCAAAATGGGGTGAAGCTTGAAAAGTTTGTTCTTCATCTTGATGTTTTATCACAAAAGGTAAGTAAATTTTTTGTTGGTAACGAGGTTCACTTTCTTTATCAACTAAGGGTTGATAATGCCGAAGAGGTCGGCCTAATGCATCATAGGTGATTTTCTCTTTTGCTTGACCAATAGTGGCATCATAAGCCATTCCCTTATCATAATAAGGCAGAAAATTTTCTATCGCAAAACCGCGCTTATCGAAAACAGTCTGCCCACTAACAACAACTTGCTCACTCATTGCGCCTTCGGAACGTGTCATTAATTGGCGACCTAGGCCGTCGAAATAGGTTCGAGAATCCAAAGTACCCACTTGGCCAAATTTCTCGCGTTGATAGGTTTCAATCCAATTCAACCACTTCGCATCGTTAGACATCTGACCTAAATAATAAGCATATCGAGTTGTAGGAAGGTCTAGGGTATCTCCAGGCTTTACAACCCACAATAAACGCCCCAAACCATCATAACCGTATTGACTTAGCTCTCCATTATAGCCAATATGGGTAAGCATAGAGCCCAATAATACATCATAGGTCGCACTTTCTTTTAAGATTCTCTCGTCGGATGCTCCTATTTTTCGTATTCGTTCTACTTCAAATGTTTTGTAAACAGAATCATAGATTGAATGTATATGATGACCTGGCGATTTTCCCCAAAGTGGGCCATAGGTATCCGTTACATTACCAAAGCGATCAAAGTGACGACGTTCCACATCAATTGTTTTATCATTGTCTTCTGGATACACCCAACTTCTTTTGAGCGTTAAATTACCACGACTAACATCACCTAAATTGGTACCCGAAAAACTTTCATCATCATAAAAAAATTGTTGATGACTGATTCGTTTATCATCGGCATCAAAGTGTATTTCTTCTACAGGAAGATTGACCATCCAATTTTGCTTACCCATTTGAAATTCAGCCGTGTAACGGCGCTGCGTTCGTCGTTGGTCATCATTAAAGACTTTTTCTTCTTGAAAATTTTCAAGCCCTGATTCAATAATAGAAATGGTATTACCGTAATTATCATATTGATAGTTTTTTTGTGTTATCATTGCTTCATTGAATGGCAATCCTTCGGTAACATATTGCTTTACTTTTAATAATTGAGCTTGTTTAATTTGACGTTTTTCTTCTTGTGCAACACGAGCCACTTCAGTCGCTTGCCATGTGTTTTCCACTCGATTGTATAAATGATTAAGCCCATTACGGCTTTCAATCATTGATTCGCGTCCCTTGAGCACTTTGTGTTCTAATCCATCCAAAAAATGTCGCTCAAGTAACAAGGTAGTTTGATCATTATCACCTAATTGACGTTGCTCACTCGCAAGAAACCCCCAAAAAGTATGTTCACTGGTGTTGTATAAACCCTGTTGATAATCATATTCTGTACGCTGTATAATCGCACTCATGCCATCAGTCAATTCCACTGCTTTAACGACTTCCATGGCGACAGGCACTTGTCTCTCCCAAGTTTGCTGATTATTTCTATCGCGCAAGGCTTCTTCAATTAACGAACCATATTCAAAAATAACTTGTTTACCCATGCCATTTTCTATAGCAGTAAGTTGATAAGGTTGTACTTCAGGAGAGAGTTCAATATAGATATATTTTTCATTAGGATTTTCTGGCACATACCAAAACACATCGGTAGAACCATTCGCATTGATATCAAGTAAATCATTGGTGACACTTCCATGAGTGATAGGTGATTGTAATTGCAACACCGGTGAGAAACGCGCACGATCGAGAGAAGTCTCATCATGAAATAAACCTTTATTAAGCCATACGTACACACGAATTCCGTCAGTAAAAATGAAATCTGCCCTTCCATCTCCATTCATATCATTAAAACGTATTCCTTCAAGTTGCAAAGGCTTATCACGAATCATGTCATAATGAACAGGCTCGCCAAAACCCTGGAGTCCTCGACCAGGATAATAAGTAATTTGGCTATTAAACCCATAAAGCTTAACTTCCACCAAATCGTGTAAGCGATCACCATTCATGTCTGCAAAGAATAATCTACCAGAAGCAAAGTCTAAATAACTCAGCTCTAAGTTAGTTGGTAAGGGTAGAACTTTCCCCCACCCTTCAGCAAGATTCAAGGCAACAGACTGCTCACCACGAGTTACTACTAACGCATCAACACGCCTGTCATGATTAACATCAATAAATCGCATCGCTGGATGGCTGAAATTCAATCCTGTATGGCTTATATCATTTTTGCGCTGCCAGCGGATTAGTGTATTTTTAAGTGCATGACTATTATCTGTTACATCTTCCACGGGGCTATTTAGCGTTGTTTTATCGACACCTAAAAGCAAAATATCCGAAATACCGTCGCCGTCTCCATCAGCAACGACAATATCCTGATTCGATAATGGTGGTGCTGAATTTTCTCCTATGAAACGCCCTTGCCCAAAAGCCACTTTTCCACTTTCATCTGGACCAAGATTCATCCAATAATTATCTGCTATACCTGCGGTATTCACAACATCTGGTAAACCATCGCCATTGAGATCGAAAAAGCGTGTATCCTCTGCACTTAATGGCATGTTATAAGCATCCTCGATCTTATGTATTTGCCTGTTATCAGGATCAAAACGACTCCAGGTAAGTTGATAGGGCGGTAAAACTTCTTGGCCATCAGTTGATATTTTTTGCACACGACTGAGTAATGAAAGAGGTTGATAATCGCTAATGGCTTCATAGTCGAACACATATCGCCAACCTTCACGTTGTTCTGTAATAGCGCTGATACTCGTTAAACGTTGAGTCACTGTTAAGGCGAAGCCTGAACGGTAATCGGTTAAAATATCTGGGCGTTGCTCATAATCAAATCGCAACCCCACATAATGCTCACCCTGATGGTTATAAGTCAGTTCCTTAAGATAAGGTTGTGTGTCTAATGAACCTAATTTTTTATAAACAAATCGTATTTGATTTCCATGGGTATCGGTGAGTGTTTCTGGATACCAACGGAAATGTTTAGGTGACGACATTGAGCTATCTGGGCTTTCTATTCTTGATTCTGAATGATTCCCAAATATCATCTTATTACCGTTTGGAAGGTGCCATAACCATCCATCTTCAAGTCGCTCATAGAGAATGAAACCACTTTCGATCTCAGCGCGATAGCGTTGATCCCCAACATGCACTAGTTCGTTACCTAAATGATCAATATAAGTATCGAACTCAACCCATTCATCAATATGACCATTGGCATTATTATCTCGACCATCTCCATTTGGCCAATCCTGATAGTTGGGTAAACCTTTATTAGTTTGACGTTGTACATAGGGTAAGTTAAGACGCATTCCCATACCGATGAGACCATTACCATAACCACTGTCATATTGAATACGTAGATCAGGCGCATGGCCCGCACGACCAGGGGGCACATCAATACTAAACGTATGCTGGCTAGTGCCTGTGTTGGGTGACACACTATAAGATTCACCGAGGCCATCAATAGAACCCGGGCCAGTGGGTAATGATAATCGTTGTGCTAAATTTTTTTGATCTGCCAAAATTATTTGAGAACTAAAAATATATAAAAAAACAAAAAAGATAATGAAATAAAGACGCTTTACACACATGACTAATTTCCTGTGAGATTGCTTATGAACTCTAGATTGGAATAAAAAACCACGTAACATAATGAAGAAGTTACGCGGTGTAGTGATTGGATTACTTCAAACTATCTAAATAAAGTTTTTCTTCAAAAAACAGAGTTTCTTCCGGTAAGTTGAATATTGAAAAATCATTATGTTGTAATTGTGGTGTATATCCTTCATGTAATAAGTTAATAGAACTAGAACTTTCATTACACGTATCGATATTACGCGTTAAGTATTTATGATGAATCACAAGATTAATATCTTCTACAAAATTCATATCAAAGAGAGGCCCCCAATCATCTTCTTTTAAAATTTCCAAGCCCCACTCAGTCGCAGCGACACTCCGTTCTTTAAATACCGAAGTAGGAAGATGTAATATATTCGCTTCATTACCTGTTACAATTTTGGCATCCATTTCTGCTATCATCTGTTGTTCATAACGTAAAGTATCTGCACCCGCAACATCCCAGAAGCGATTAGCAATACTTTCCATACGATCGAGACGATTTTCAATATCTTCTCCATTTTCATCGACATATTTTGCCCTGAAGTAACTAGTACCACCGTAACTTAAACGTATAGGTGTTTCTATCTCAGCGTTAAATCCACTATTCACAATATTTACACCGACTTCAAGAATTTTATCATTGTAAGTCCCACCACTTAAAATACATGGATTTTCTGTTGTTATGTTAACGAAACGAGGGCTAAGAAAAAGCTGACTACGCGGTATCGGTTTAACAGAGCTGAAATTAAGTGTTATCCATTCTTCATAGAAACTCGAATTCACAGCTATCAAAGAGCCGCCAAGGTAAGCACGAAAAGCATGTCTAGCATCCAATAAACTGCCGTCTTCCACGCTTTCACACTCATTAATAAATGGGGAAATACTAAGAATACTATCAATTTCTTGACGACGCTCTGGAAAAGGGTGAGGATAACACTGTACTTTTCCACGTATTCTATCGTAGTAACCCAAGACATGTATTTTCAAAGAAATTGTATCTGTATTTTCCTGAAAAGCTCGTAACGATCGGATACTATTAAATTCCATCATATCATGATAAAAGCTTTCAAGTTCATCTGCCCCACGCATAGCCATTAAGGATTGTGCATTTTTGCCAGATGTACTCAAAAAGTCTTCTTGCCATTTGTATTCCAGAGCGCGGACAGCATAATGCATCCATTCCTGAGCACGTGAAAAACTGAATTCCGCATTGATTAATGATGCAGACAGCCGTTGTAAATGAATAGGGTCAGCAAAATAGCGGTCACCTTGATTTTCACGTAAAGTATTGGCTTGCAAGGCAACACGTTGTGCACTCACTATCATACCCGTTAACCGCTCTACCTCTGCATCCAAATTAGCTTCTGCGATAGCAATGTTTATTTCAGCCGTTTTGACTTGTAACCATAAGTTGCGAATAAGTGCTTCACTCTCTATCGTTAATAATTCTTGATTAAGAGCACGAATTTTAGCACGTTCTTCACTAGCTAATTGCTGTCGCAATACTTCCAAACGCCCTTTTTCCTGAAGTGCTTTAATCGAACTTTTAGACGAAGCAACTTGCGAAATTAATGAACTCATGCCATTCACAATACCCGCCACGGGAAAAGGAGCTCCATTACTGCCAATAAATCCACTAACAATACCTGTAATACTTTTAAAAATACCTGCTTTTTGCCGTGATTTTTCCGCTTTGACACGCACATCATTCATTTGTTGTGTAATGGCAATTTGTTGACGATCATATTCAATGTAAACCTGCTCAATCGCATCACTAACTCCAATAGCTTCCCCTCGCCTTTCGATTTCTATTTCAATCGCCTTAAGCGCATTTTCCATAGCCAATTCACTTGCTTGTACTTCTAGCGTCGCTTTCTCTATGGCTCGATTTTGCAAAGAAATAGCACTGCCTGTCTCAGCATTATCAATTGCCGCCGTACAAATATCGTCTGCACAATTTTCAAACTCTAATCCGATTAAATCTGCCATACGATTATTGTATACCGTCATACGATCATTAAAATCCGTCGTCATAGTATCTTGATAACGCTTAAGATTATCAAAATCTAATTGTGCTGCTTTTTGCTTATCCAATGCGTGCTTTAAGGTACCATTAAAAGGATTATGTGCACCCACAATAATGTCAAAACTGTCAGCATTTTCTAATTGTCCATTATTCGCTTGACCAAAAAGAATGAGTACTGCATCTTGAGGTAAACCAATCAGATTGATTTCTTCATCAATAAGTACTTCATACAAATCATCCAATTCAGTTAACAACGCTTGGAAATGTCTATAGGCTTCAGGCACACCAGTAAAACCAGTCAACTCAGCAAAATCAGTATCTGTAAACAAAGTTCGAAGATTTTGATCGTAACTTTGCATTTGGTTGCGTACAACACTAATGCGATTACGAATGGCTTCAATTAACGTAGTATTCGCTTGACGACCCAACACTTCCAAACGACTGCCAGAGATAACAGAGCTGGCCCATTTTGCAAGCATTTCGTAATACACGCGTACATCTTTATACCCGTTATATAAACGATCTTCGTCACTCACATTTTGAGCCACATCATTCACATCACGGTATCGAGGACTCAAATCACCACGACTCGCCTCCCAAACCAATACGATATCACCATAAAGATCAAATAACTCACTATATGTCGCCATACTATGCTCAAAATGAATATCTGCTTCTTTATAAAAGTTGAGTTCGTTTTGAATATTACTGTCGCGAAGACGCAGAATACGTGCTTGATCAAGAATTTGATTACCAGCAATAATTTCTGCTAAAGCTTGGTCAAAATAAACGTCTAACAAAAAGCGTTCAAGATTGCTGTTGTCAGGAAATTTAATCATTTCTTCGATAATTTTTAATCTCGCATTGTCAACACGTATACGCTCCTGATCGTCATAAAGTGACTCGAAACGATTGGCTAGAACACCTTCTCCAAACTGATAAATGACACTATTCGTTTCCGGGTCGAGTACATAACTTAAATCCAGATAACGAAATGCTGCTGCGTCACGCGCAAAACGATTTTGCTCGGGTAAATCCTCTTCCAATGGAATCATATCCGCTTCGTTATAATAAAGTGATTTGCGAATATAATCTGTAGGATCTACCTCAACACGTACCTCTGCGATTTCACTGACCACAGCTCCCGCAAGATTTGAAGCTATCAATTGAAAATAATGCGTCCCATAAGGCTCATCAATAGTGTCAAAAATAATGGTGTGACCGGTTTCACCTGAACACTCTTCTAAATCATCATCTGTCCCTGTATTGCTTGGATAGTTTGAATCAATTTTGCTGATACAAATATCCATAAAATCACCATCGTTGAGTGAAAATTGAAGTACATAATCCGTGGCACGCAATGCTTCTGTCCAATTTACATTATAGGAAAGCATCCCTGGATCAGCAGAAGCAGGCACTTCAAGAACAAAGCTGCTATCGTCTTCTGGAGCCATAATCCTTGTAATTGTGACTTCTGCATCAGCAAAATCGGTACACGCTGTTTCATATCCTGGCAAAGATGAACAAGACTGCAATTTAAAAATATTCTCGCCATGTGAAAGGTCACTAACTGAAAAGTCACTAACATTACCAAGATTTCTTAGCCGTCCATCGGGATAACGCAAAACATAGTTCACCGGTTGATTCGCCTGCGTTTCCCACCGCAGCGTTGAGCTTGCATCGTTCAAAGTTAATTGCGGTGATGCACTCAAATTGATAATACCCGACATAAAAACAGTTGTACCTTCTACGCTTAATGGAGAAGCACCAGCTTCATTTTTCGCTATTAAGCGATAGCGATGCAAACCATAAATATCTACATCTCCTGATTGAATATAGCAATACTCGTTGGCGCTCCCTTCATAAACAGATATCCAAGAACCTTCAGCAATTTTTTGCTGTAGTTCATAACGATTTGCACCAGCAGTGGTATTCCAAGCCACGCAATAATTATCAACGGAAACTTGACCTACTTCAGGTACTGGAGCATTTTCGGGAGGATAAATACTTGACACAACAGGAGATTCACTGGCTGCAGAACAAACACCGGCATTAACCGTTGAACAGGCTCTGACTAAATACGTATAATTACCTAATGGTAAACCGTTTATGGTGAAATCTGTTGCTGTGCCTGCGTCAGCATAATTCGTTTCTGTATTCCTTTTAATCTCATACCGCACAGGATGGTTGCCATTCCCTTGCCAGCTTACTACAGCACTTTCACCATTCAATAATATGGCAGGTTGAACCGCTAAATTTACAGGTTGTGGTAAAGCAATGTTAACAACCGTTGTTTGTGTTCCAGACCAAGGCGAACAAACGCCACGAGAATTGCAACCTCGAACTGAGAAGGCATAACTGCCATTCGTATCCGCGCCAGTAATAGTTCTTGACGTGTTAGAAGTTGCCAGATAATTTTGCGTTCCACGAGGACCAGTTTCCTGTAATTGATATGTCACCGCATAAACATGTTGACTCCAACTGACGATAAAAATGCCTGTGGAACTGTTAGTAGGTGCATTGAGACTTATAGAAGGAGGTACATATTCAACAAAGAGCGTATTTGATTGATTATAACTAGAGCATCCGTATGTGCAGGCTCGTATTTGATATTGATAGTTATTATTATGTAAAAGGCCAGAATCAGAAAAAACCATATCGGTTGCACCCAAGTTACTCTGATTAAATACCATCGTCCAAGAACTATTAGTAGTGATATTGCGCCGAAACAAGTCGTAACGAACCGCAAGCCCTTCATCCTGGCTTGCTCCATTCCATGTTATTCTGGCTCTACCGTCTGCAGAATAGTCGTCAACCGTTAAACTATTGGGTATGGGTGGTGGATAAGCGACATGAACTTGTCCATTATATTTAAAACCTGAGCATATATCATTGTTACAAGCTCGTACACGATACTCGTATTGACCTTCACCAATTCCAGCCTCATTAAAGCGCCGAGAACTACCCGCATAGATCTCTGACCAGCTTCTACCGACAACTCTTCGTTCAAGTCGATAGGTATTGGCTCCTGTCACAGAAGACCAATCAATTACAAAGGAACCACTATCGCTTTGAGAAATGTATGTGAAAGCTGAAGGTACTGGTGGTGGAATAACCGTGACGGAATGTGTATCGACAAGAAAAGGTACACCGGGTTTATAACAAATACCTGTTCCTGCATCGCAAGTACAAAATTCGTTAGGATCACATTGGACGTACTTAACTCTGTAATGCTCAAAAACCCAAAGTCCAGCTGAAGTGACAGATACTTCTCGTCTTGTCGAAGTACCACTAAGACCAAAACGGATTGAAGAGTTACCCAACTTTGCATTGATATGGGAATTGAATTCATATCGTAACGGATTAGGGTTATTATTTGCACCAGAATAAGTTAACGTAAAAATGCCTGTTGTACTACTATTGGGTCCATCTAAAGCGAATCCTGCAGAACTCGTGAACAGTAACCATAAAACCATAAAAAAAACTTTGAATAAAACTGTGCCGCGATAGAACCCTGTTATTAATGTGGAACACCACATAATATCACCTCCAATCTTTATTTTTTAAAATATCCTATATTTTTACTTTGAGAGTCAATTTGACGTTTTATTTGATAAAACTCTTCATCAAATGATTTTTTACATACCAAGAAGTAACCTATCCCAAACAACAAGCTTATTCTTTTCCTATTGTGCGATTTATTAGAGGCAAGAGGTTTGATAACTCTACACTTATCAATTTAATACTTTTAGCTTATTGGCTATCGAATAAAAAAACAGTAAATTGTTCTGATTGATAAAGTAGGTGAATAAGGGATGCCCTAAATGGCAAGAAAAAAAACCTATAAAACGATACTACAACATCGACAATCGCTACATTTAGTGCAAAGCTATTTGGACAAAAATTTTGATTCTAGGATAAAACTCCACGACATTGCTGATATATCAGGTTTTGCACCTCATCATTTTCAGCGGCTTTTTTCCGAACTGTTAGGTGAAACTTGGCGCGAATACGTATTGCGCAACCGCATTAGTGAAGCAGCACAGCGACTCTTATCAACACCTGAAAAAATTGTTGATATTGCACATGGTTGTGGTTTTGAAACGCATGCAGGCTTTAATAAAGCTTTTAATAATATTTTTGGAACATCCCCATCAAAGTATCGTCATCAATTTTCTGGTGAGAGAGTCAAACCTATCATTCCACACAAAAAACGACGCAGCTCATCGATTACCCCTCAAATTCACTGGTTATCTGAACAAAAAGGAGTTTTCTTAAAAAATCAAATTCCATCTTACACATCACTAGATTTGTCTGTGTGGACAGGGTTGACCCAACTAACCTATGCATTGGAAGAATACCCTGAAATCAAAAATCAAGCGGAAAAGTGGTGTGTCAGTGTAGATATTACCCACTTTTTGCAAAAACAATCGATACACCCCAAAGTCATAGCATTGGTTAAATCCAACTATTCACCTCAAAAGCATCCTGTTTTTGAAAATATTTCTTTTCAAGGCTTACATGCTTTTTTTCGTCATCAAGGAGCTTTAAGTGAGCAATCTATACAATGCATTATTTATGATTGGTTGCCTTTCACTGAGTTCACTCTTTGTGATAAACGACCTATTTTTTTTCAACCAGCGAATTTAGGTCTTCTTGATCTTTTTACAATGATTAAAAGTTCACATTTAGAAAATAATCAGTTAATGTATCAAGGCATGAAAATGAAACTGTCTCAAGTTGAAAACAGTTTGATTGATGTCTATGTCCCTTTAAAAAAAATTAGCACATAAATAGTGCTAAGTTCAGTCAACACTAAATTCACATATTCCTATATTTGAAACCACTAAAAATCTTCAATGATGTCTCGCAATTTGTTTTACACCCAACAACATGTAAGACAAGGTTCAGTGCTCCTATTAAAGTCTCCGATTAACAAGGCTGCCATGAGTAATCTTGAATATGGTATCTCGATTTACGCCAAAGAAATATCAAACATTATTGTTCAAGGCGGAACTTACCTCACTGTTGAACCTTCACCAACAGGGTTTAAGTAAAATTGCTATCCCCTAATGCTATGGCATTAGGGGAATTAATCATACTGCAATATTCCAATGGCATTAGTCACTCAATTTTCAAGGTCATGTGTAACCTGTGATTTTGAAATTCATACCGTGCTCAATAAACTTTTATGCGTTTTTAATAAAGCTTGTATGAATTTTTTTTGAACATGCTCTTCACAACACCCTCACTAATTTTCTGTCGCTCGTCTATTGCCTGTCAAATTCATCGACTTTATGAGTAAAAAGCTTGGAACACAGTTCAGCGCTATTGACTCTAATGACTTTATACTATTGTTCATGAAGATAGCAATAAATACAATCAATGAGAGAATGTTGAAGTTAACGTATTAAAAAAAATAAAACACTATGAGGACATATTCTTATGAAACATTCAATCCTATCGACAACTTGTTTACTATTGTTTTTACTATTATCAATATGCGAAGTCCGAGCCCACTTTAGCGACTTTAGGCCCGCATCATGGAACATGCAAGGAGCAACCAGTGGCAATGAAAATGACTGGGTCTCTAATGTTTATCGATTAGCCATTGGCAACTCACAAAACAATATCGAGCCTAATGATGTTATAACGATACAAGAAGCGGGAGCCATACCAGCCACAGCAATACCTACGGGCTTTACACTATCAGCTGATGGTTTTGTAGGAACTCATGGCATAGAAACATTTACATTGTCAGAATATATTTGGCTTCCAAGTTCAAGAGGAAGACCTTTGTTTATTTACCATATGCCAGTAAGAAGCGATAGACCAGGCGTTAGAACCAATATGGCCATTGTTTCTTGGTATGAAGCGAGAGAACTCATTATCGTGCGCCCTCAGTATTGGGCGAATAGCAACCCAAACAATCTAAGGTACGCTAATCGTCCTGTCATTGGAATTACTATTGAAAATCCTCATAACGATTTTATCAGACCAACTACATTTTATAGCATACACGCGGGTTCTGGTGCATCTAATCACAATTATAATGATGCACAAAATGTATTGGATGTTATTTCTGATTTTCACAGAGGCATTCCACAGTATTATCATGAACGCCCTGTATCCAGCAATACATTCCCTATAACAGGCTCTTGGGCTGTTTTAGGCGATTTTAATCGCGACTTAACAAATTATCACGCTCCAAATTATGCGCAAATTTTACAAACACCTAACAATTTATCTATTTTACGCGCTAATGCACCCACTCGTGCAGGGGCTGAACTGGATTATGGTGTTGCTAGTGACATTACTCAGCAAAATTGGAGTGTTCGAAGGTTGCCAATTCAATCGGATCATGTCGCTTTAGAATATCGTATCATTGGAGCTGAACCACCAGTAACTCCAGCCCCAGTAATACCGAATCCTAATACAACTTTACCTAATTGTATTAATGAAATTGATGAATACGAGACAGTAACTACATTGCCTCCAACACAAGAAGTTACCCTTCCTAGTTGCTTGTTACCACACTTCGAACAAAGTGAATGCCATGGAAGATGTACATCTCAGGCTTCAGATACTACTCAAGAAATAGAATTCTACAATGAGCAACATGATGGTCTTGGTAGAAGTTTACTACTAAAGGCGGGTGAATATATTTTTCCTGGTACATTCAATAGTTTTTTTACACACGTGAGAATTCCCTTGGGCCATGAGGTACTCTTATATGAAAAATCTGATTTTGAAGGTTCGAAACAAAGAATTATTGCTAATTCTTACACTGAGCAATCTGTGGATATTAACTTTTCAGCAGTTATCATTAAAGAGACGGGGATAGCACGAATATACTCAGAAAGCGGATTCAAAGGCGATGTCACTCGACTAGGTTTTGGAACCTACACACTGCCGCAATTAGCAGATTTAGGTATGGGTAATGATTCGATTTCTTCCATCAAGCTAGATCATGGCGTCAAATTAACGGCATACAAACATTATAATTTTACCGGTTGGGAAAAAGAATTTATACAAGACACCAGTAAACTTTACAGCCCTTATGACAACAATATTTCCTCTATCAAAGTTGAGCCTTTGGGCGCAGTAATCTATGAAGATAGCAATTACAGAGGAACTTCCTTTAATTTAATCCCTGGACGATATTCTACTGTCACCCTACTTTCTATGGGTATGGTGAATGATTCAATTTCTTCCATCAAAATTCCTTCTGGTCTTAAAGTAACAGTCTACAAAGATACAGCCTTTCGTGGATTGACCAAAACATATACGAGTGACACTCCTTTGCTAGAAGCTAATTTCAATGATGAAATTTCTTCACTTATCGTAACTTACTAAGAGTTTATTGATTCTATATAAAATCAATACTTCGGACAGTTTTAGAAGCTTATTGTTCTTAGGGAAAATAGAATGAGAGGAATAAGAAGATAGAAAAATCAGATTGGAAAAGCTCGGCCAGCCGAAGAAAATAAAGTCTGC
>JBCCZV010000080.1:0-17153 GCA_039187085.1 Pseudomonadota bacterium | reverse complement strand
TTATTAGTTGATTAAGAGAATCTATTATAATTTATGGCCGACAGTTTTCTAAGACGAAGTAATATTCATAAAGAGCGTAATAGCTTACTTTGGCGTATGCATCTAGATGCGCCTTTGCTCCTAGGTCTGTTCGTGTTGATCGTTTACGGGTTATTGGTTCTCTACAGCGCAAGTGGACAAGATTTTGCTTTTGTTCAGCGTCAGCTTATTCGTCTTGGAATTGCTTTTGTCGCCATGTTTTGTATGGCGCAAGTTCCCCCCAGAACCTTACTGAAATGGGCAGTGCCCATGTATCTTTTTGGTTTGTTGCTTTTATTGGCTGTGTTAATTTTTGGGGAAGTGAGTAAAGGCGCACAGCGCTGGTTAAATGTGGGCGTACGCTTTCAGCCATCCGAAATAATGAAACTGGCTTTACCTATGATGGTTGCCTGGTATTTTAACCAGCACAAATTACCACCACGTAAACGTGAACTTGTGACAGCATTGATTATTATTGCCATTCCAACACTATTAATTGCCAAACAACCTGATTTGGGCACTTCTCTTATTGTGGCTTCATCGGGTCTATTTGTGATTTTTTTAGCGGGTATCAGCTGGGTTATTATTTTGGTTGCTATTTTAGCTGTTATTGCTTTCATACCCATTCTTTGGGAATTTTTCATGTTGCCTTACCAAAAGCAACGTGTAATGACTTTATTGAGTCCGGGAAGTGATCCTCTAGGTGCTGATTATCATATCAATCAATCAAAAATTGCGATTGGTTCGGGAGGGATTTACGGCAAAGGCTGGTTGAATGGTACCCAATCTCAGTTAGAGTTTTTACCTGAACGTAAAACCGATTTTATTTTCGCTGTATTAAGTGAAGAGTTTGGCTTGATGGGGGTAGCAATTTTATTGTGCATTTATTTATTCATTTTTATCCAAGGGCTCTACATTTCTGTTAAAGCTCAAGATGTTTTTAGTCGCTTGTTGTCAGCATCTATCATCTTAACGCTTTTTGTCTATGTATTTGTTAACATAGGTATGGTTTCGGGGCTATTGCCCGTAGTAGGTTTGCCCCTACCTTTGGTAAGTTATGGTGGAACATCTATGGTTACTATCATGGCAGGATTAGGTATCCTTATGTCTGTACAGACGCATCGCCGTCTACTTCCTGCCTAATATTCAATTTTTTTACAAGTCCAACTGTATTAAAGGTGCTGTATCTGTGTACTTCTATTACAAACGTTTTATGTGCGTATCTCTCGCTTTATGGTTTGCTTCTTCTTGTCTTGCTGATTCTTATGAATCATCATTGTCACCTTCTGTCTTTGAGCCATTAATAGCGGAGTTGGTGGTTAATGAAGGTTTTGAAGCGACTCAACTTCGGCAGTGGTTCAAAAATTTTCAGCCCAATGCAGAAGTGCTGCGCTTAATTTCTAAGCCAGCAGAAGCTTTAACCTGGGATAGATATCGAAAAATCTTAATTAAGCCTAAAAGAATCAGTGAGGGAAAAATTTTTTTACAAAAGCACGCAGCCATATTTGAAGCTGCAGAAAAAAAGTTTGGTGTTGATAAGCACATACTGGCGGCAATAATGGGTATCGAAACCTCTTATGGCAAAAATCAAGGCCGCTTTTTGGTATTGGAATCATTGAGTACGCTCGCTTTTTATTATCCACCTGAACTTAAGCGCCAACGAGCAAACTTTTTTCGTTCTGAACTGATTAAGTTCTTAAAGCTTTGCCGTGATCAAGGTTGGGAAGCCGATAAAATTAAAGGCTCTTATGCGGGTGCTATGGGAATGGGGCAGTTTATATCCAGTAGTTATCAACATTATGCCGTTGATTTTGACGGCGATAATCAAATTGATCTCTTCAACTCCATCCCTGATGCCATTGGTAGTGTGGGTAACTATTTTAAATCCCACGGCTGGAAAAATCTTCAGCCTACGGCAGTAAAACTTAAATCGCCGGGCGCGAATACTATTCAAAACACTGAGCAAGGGTTGAGAAAGCCTAAACTTGCTTTGAAAACTTACTTTGACCAAGGTGCTCTACCTCAGAAAATTCTTTCACCGAGATGGAAACATGACGACAAGGCTGTTCTTTATGCTTTTACAGGTGAAGGTGTGCCAGAATACTGGTTAACAACACATAATTTTTATGTGATCACACGCTACAACCATAGTCCTTTATATGCTATGGCGGCTTATCAATTAAGTGAGGCTTTGATGTGAACACTGGGATTATAATGCTTTTGAGAAAATGTGTATTATTGGTTTTAGCGATCTTAGTGGTAGGTTGCGTGTCGACACCGCCTTTCGAAGAGCCTGATGGTCCACCTAGAGAAAACTATGAACATATTATTGAAAAAACAGATGCAATACCAAAAAACCTTTTACCATCACGTTATGGAAATCAAGCAACTTATTTTGTGAATGGCAAAGAATACACAACCTTGGCTTCTGCCGATAACTATCGTGAAGTAGGGATGGCTTCTTGGTATGGTTCTAAGTTTCACGGTCGAAAAACATCGAGTGGTGAGGTATACAGTATGTATAAAATGACCGCCGCTCACAAATCGTTACCTCTACCAACTTTCGTTAAGGTTACTCATCTTGAGAATAATAAAAGCGTTGTTGTGAAAGTGAACGATAGAGGCCCTTTCCATGGTGATAGAATTATCGATTTGAGCTACGCAGCCGCTAAAAAACTGGATATGTTAAAAGCTGGAACTGCTCGTGTTGAGGTGGTGACCCTAACGGCTGGAGAACCTCTGGTTGATCATCACGGCGAATTTTATCTGCAAGTAGGTGCTTTCTCAAAATTGGACGCAGCTCAGGATATCTTGCAAAAAGTTAACATGGTTTTACAAAAAGGGAGCTTCATTGATAGTACAAATAATAAAGGCTTGCATCGTGTGAGAATTGGGCCTATTTACAGTTTGGCTGAAGCAAGAAATATCAAAAGTGCTTTAGAGAGTGAAGCCAATATCAAGGCCAGAGTCTTGTCTGAGAAAGAATTGTAGAGATTTTGGCAACTTAGAAGCTTGTATGCTTAGATAAAGAATACTTTGAGACAAATGCGTTAAATACATGTATCACACAACATCAAAAGCATTGACTTTCTGCTCAGTAAACTGGATGAGATGACACAAGCGTTTTTTTTTCAAAATAAATCTTGTACCATGATGATGTATTAAAGCTTTTCGATATTGATAGATTGTGCGGCGTCTAACGTGTTGTAACTCCTAAACTTTAATCAATTCTGATCCATCTGTTTTAAAAGTGAACCTTTAAGACTATGAAAAATGACCAATTAATGAGATTAAATACTATGCTACGTTCGTGTGTTGCACTTGTGATTTCTCTGATAAATGTATCGGTGCAGGCTGTTGTTCCTGTTCCGCAGGTACCTGATGTAGCATCCTCCTCTTACATCGTTATGGATTACGAGACGGGTCATATCATTGCCGAGAAAAACTCTAATACACCTCTACCGCCAGCTAGCTTGACCAAAATCATGACCAGTTATGTGGTTGCGCATGAATTAAATCAAGGCAACATCAGTTTGGATGACCAAGTTCGTGTGTCTGAAAAAGCTTGGGCAAAAAATCTTCCTGGTGCATCTTTAATGTTTATTGAAGTTGATAAAGATGTTTCTGTGCGCGATTTATTACGAGGCATTATTGTTTCATCAGGAAGTGACGCTTCTGTGGCTATAGCAGAGCATATTGCGGGTACAGAAGAAGCCTTCGCTGATTTGATGAATCTTCATGCGCAGCGTTTAGGCATGACGGAGTCAACCTTTCAAAATAGTAATGGATTACCAGCGGATGATCATTTTACCTCTGCTCGTGACATGGCTCTGTTAAGTCGGGCTTTAATTAAAAAATACCCAGAAGTTTATAGTGAGTACGCTATAAAAGAATTCACTTTTAATGGTATCAAACAATATAATCGCAATCGTTTACTCTGGGATAAAAGTCTGAATGTTGATGGAATAAAAACAGGCCATACAGAGGCTGCAGGTTATTGCTTAGTTTCTTCAGCAACGAATGATGGGATGCGGTTGATTACGGTAGTTATGGGAACAGCTAGCGAGGCGGCACGTGCACGTGAAAGTAAAAAATTATTGAATTTTGGTTTTCGTTTTTACGAAACTGTAGAGCCTTTTAAAAAATCGGTACCGCTGCATACAGAAAGAGTGTGGATGGGTGAGCAAGAAAACATTGCGCTTGGAATTTTAGACACGCATAAAATTACGTTAACTAAGGGGCAGCGCAAATCGCTCAAAGCAGAGTTTGATATTGATGAAAGACTGATAGCACCAATCAATAAAGGACAAAAAGTGGGTACTCTGTATATCAAGCTTGAAGATAAAACCCTTTCCCAAGTACCTTTAGTGGCTCTCAATGATGTTCCTGAGGCGGGTTGGTTTAGCCGATTAATCGATTGGTTTCACTTACAGATTGTTAAGTTTTTTAGTTAAGAAAAGCAAAAAGAAGCCTGATTTAGTCATAGCGCTTCACTCAGTGTTTTGTTGATTTGGAATTATTTATGTCAGTTGTATTTTTAAATGGTCATTTTTTAAAAGAACATGAAGCAAAAGTTTCTGTTTTTGACCGCGGTTTTTTATTCGGTGATGGTGTTTACGAAGTTATTCCTGTTTTTAATGGTAAGCTTTTTCGGTTTGAGGAGCATATTGCTAGATTACATCGCAGTTTAAAAGCTATTGATATACAGCTAGACTGGAAAGTTAACCGTTGGGCAACACTTTTAAATGAGTTGATTGAAAAAAATGCAATTTCACAATGCTCTATTTATTTACAAGTGACTCGAGGAGTACAACAACAGCGGGATCATGTTTACGATCAAGAAATTGTACCGACAATCATGGCTATGGTTTCATCATTACCAAAAAATAATGCTAAAGCATTTAAAGAAGGTATTTCCGTTATTACACATGAAGATATCCGCTGGAAACGCTGTGATATTAAATCTATAAGTTTGTTAGGCAATGT
Source organism: Pseudomonadota bacterium (assembly GCA_039187085.1). Lineage (GTDB taxonomy): Bacteria > Pseudomonadota > Gammaproteobacteria > Enterobacterales > JBCCZV01 > JBCCZV01. Next base: position 12,149 of record JBCCZV010000080.1, on the reverse strand, counting down.
GATGATGAGGCAGGTAGCCAATCAGCAAGGAATGACAGAGGCTATAGTCCTTAAAGATGGACGGGCTACTGAAGGTTCAATGAGTAATCTCTTCATTGTTCAAAATGGTAAAGTAATAACGCCCCAGAAAAATGCAGAACTACTTGGGGGAGTGACCCGAGATTTGATTGTTGAGTTGCTTTTACACCATCAACAACCTATCGAAGAGAGAGATATTACACTCACTGAATTGAAAAATGCAGATGAAATTTGGTTGTCCAGTTCTACTAAGGAAATACGAGCCGTTGTCGAGCTGGATGGCAAAATGATTGGTGAAGGAAAACCAGGAGAAATGTTTCGTCAAACGTTAGAACTTTATTTAAGTTATAAAAATAACTTAAATGCTTCACACTAATTCTTATCTTGGAAAAAATAATGACTGATTGGCAACACAACCCAGAACTCTGGGAATTTCCATGCGATTTTCCTTTTAAAATTATGGGCGTAAATACTGATGAATTTGTAAATAATGTCGTAGCAGAAGTTCAAAAACATGCGCCTGATGATTATTCTCCTGTGGTAAAACCCAGTAAAAATGAGAAATATTTAAGTGTGACTTTACAGAGTAAATTACAAAATAAAGAACAATTAGAAACGCTTTATCGTGAAGTTAAAAATGTTCCGGGTGTGAAAATGATTCTGTAAGCTCGAATGAATATATGCTGCGATCTGATAAAGAGCCAAAAACCAATGAGTCTTATAAAACTGAATTAGCGAACCGGAAAGTTATGGTATGTTTTTTCTTTATTTTTATGGGAATAGCTATAGTGCCACCATTCATATGAATAATTCCTAAATCCATGAGCCTCCATTATATGTTTTAATCGCAAACGATTTTTGCGTTGTTGCAAAGTAATTTCGGGCGAGTTTGTGTGTGAAAGAACATCAAAATAATCATAAGATGTGCCCATATCGATACTTTTTGTGTTCATGCTTACCGATGCAGTGTTTGATGTTTCGGAAAATCGTCTAATGAGTGTTAAATCTACCGTGTTGCCTCGACTGTGGCCGGATCGTCGAGCTATATAACCACGTTCAACCAATTGAGATTTCTCTTCTCTTGGGTAGTACTGCTTTTTGTTTTGTGAATCTTCAGGGATTTGTACCCACGTCATAAAGTGATCAACTGCGGATTGAGGGCGATAACAATCGTAAACTTTTAATCCGTAAGATTGTTTTTTTAATGCTTCTTGTACGCGTTTTAAGGCGAAAGCAACTTCTTCTTGTAATAAACATTTATTGGCTTCGTAACCATCAATGGGTTTCCCTACAAAGTTGTTATTATTGTAATAACGCATATCAATCACAATATCTGGAATGATGTCTGCAAGAGAGACAAAATTCTTTGGAATTGGCGATTGCTCAGAAAATGAAACCTTACAAAACAGAAAAATAAGTAAAGGTAATAACTTTTTCACAAGACCTCCATGCTCGTTCAAACTCAGTTTGTAGGGCGAGCTGCATCAACCATTCAATAACTTTGTCATCATACAGGAAAATAAAAATTTTCAAAATTCGTGATGTTTTTTGACAATTAATACTAAATTTCACCGAATATGATTATAGGTTGAACAATTTTTTTCCGGGTCGGCTTTTTGCCGATTTTGTTCAGTGTTTTTTTAAAATTATTCTTCGTGAGTTTCTAAAAGGCATTTGTTATTCTCTCGGGCAATTAACAAATTTTTGATAGCTCATTAAAAAATAATACTTTTCTATCATTGCCATAAATTTGGATAGAGAAAAGTCAAGGAGAATAGTAACGTGACAAAAATATTTTCTGGGAACACGATAGGTTTACTCAATTCATCCATTGAACAATTAAACCACAGTCAAGGAAAAGCGACAGTCGGGCAATTTGGTGACAGAAGTTACGTTAATGTACAAAATGGCAATTTAGTGATTCAACGCAATGATGCGATTATCGTTGGTCAAGGTATCGATGCTCAGATCTTGAGAACCTATAACAGCCAGGGATATTTTTGGGATGATAATTTCGATAACTGGCAGATTAATACGGCATTTTTACAGAATTATAATGAATCAACCGTTAACCAAGTGGGTCATCAGATAACGCGTTTTAATCAAGATGGCGCAAAACAATTTTTTGTGTATGACGAAAAAAACCAAGTCTATATGTCTGAACTGGGGCAAGGAGCCTATGATACATTAATCCTCAATACAAATGATCCCAATATTTCTGCAATTTTTACAGATGGCTCTTCGGGTATTCAAGAACTTTACAATGCAGAAGGGAGAATATCACAAACCATCGATCCTGATGGGCACATAACCACTTATAGCTATGATATCAATAACTCACGTTTTTTAAGTAAAATCATGACTTCTAACAATGAAGTCATCGATATTATCTACAACTATGATATCGAAGCACCGGAAAAAATTATCCGACGTACCTATGCTGATTCTGACTTAACCAATCTCATCAATCAATCTTCAACCTACTATCGTTACAATAATTATAGGCTTAGTGAAGTTATTGTTGACTTAACACCTGAAGATAACGACATCAGCGATCAACAAGTATATAGCACGACTTATGAATATCTCAGCGAATGGTCAAATCTAGTTTCCAGTATAAAAAATAGTGATGGGACTCAGGTTAACTTCGAATATGATACAACAACCAAACGCATAAAAACGATTATTGATGGGGAAGGTCGACGAACATCAATAAGTTATGATGTTGCTAACAATAAAGCAACAGTACTTTCTCCTGAAGGTGTAAGCACTCAATATATCCATGATGACAATGGCTTGTTAAAAGAAATCCTAGTTGGTCCAGTTAATGGTCAATTATTACAAACCAAATATTCCTACGATAAAAAAGGTAATTTAACCTTTAAACAAGATCCTTCTGGTCGTGAATTTAGTTACAGTTATGATAGCAATGGTAATTTGATTTATGCGGAAAATGACGGTGCCAATGGAAACACAACGTATACCTACAGTGATGATAATTTATTATTAGTGAAAGAAGTTTACGCTGGAAATGGCAGTCATTTTGAACGTTATGTCTATGATGAAGAAAGACATCTACGTTTTATCATTAATGCCGAAGGTGAAGTAACCGAAAATCGCTATTCGAGTAGTGGCAATCTTATTTCAGAGCGACGTTATACTCAAGAACGTTTTCCAATGACCTCAGCAACAGAACGCGATGTACTAGCAGAATCACAATTAATCGCTTGGGTAAATCAACACAATGCAGCAAATGTTGAATTAACGGAATATGAGTATGATTTTCGTGGGCAACTCATCGAGTCAACAACCTTTGCACAGATAAATGCTGATGGCCAGGGCTCTGAGGCCATAGCGAAAACGACTTACGTCTATGACTCCAGAGGACAATTGCTCAAAACGATCAATGCTACGGGTAATGCGACACCCACAGTAGAAGATGGCGTAACCACCTTTGTTTATGATGGAATGAATCGTTTACTGTCAAGAATTAATGTTGATGGACAAGCATCAACGCATTTTTATGATGATGCTAATCGACAGATGATTTCTCAAAGTATCAGCGGTTTAATCACCACGCAGTTTTTCGATGCTTCCGGTCGTGTCATTTCTTCGGTAGAAACCGTTGCGTCAGATGCATCAAAAATCTTAGGCAGTGTGACTTATACCTATAATAGTGATGGGAATTTAGCGGTTAAAACTGATGCTTACGGTGTTCGCTCCTATACTTTTTATGATGATGCAGGAAGAGTGCAAGCAACCGTTGATGGTACGGGTGCCGTGATAGAATACATACGTACTCCGTCTGGAGAAGTCGAAATACAAAAGCGTTATGTCACGCGTGTAAATACGCAAAATTGGTACGATGCCACCAATAATCAAGTGCTTCAAAAAGACTTTGCAGCAATACGTCCAGCAGCCCATTCTAAAGATCGTGTCAATGAAACTTACTATGATGAAGGAGGACGTAAATATTATGAATATGATGCCGAGTTTAGCGGTAAAGAATATATCTATGACAATGCACATCGTTTAATAAAAACGATTCAGTATTCCAATGAAACCACCAACTTAGAAAATTTAGATAGAACAGAACGTTATTTTTATGATAAGGAAGATCGTCTGATAGGTGTTTTGGATGCTGAAGGCTACTTTTCGACACGGGCATATAATGCAGCGGGACGTTTGATTGAAGAAGTGGTTTATGCCAACCAAGTTGATGAAATACTACGTGATTCCGGCACATTCAAGCAATTGCTTGCCAATACAGGAACCTCTAACGACAATCGAATCGAACGGCACCTTTATAATGCTCGTGGTGAAAAAATTGCGTCAATGGATGGTGAAGGGTATGTCACGCATTTTACCTATGATAGTGAAGGTCGCTTAACAGAAACCAAACGTTTTGCCAATGCATTACCCCCACGAAACCTTTATTACACGGGTGAGACGAAACAATTTACTGGGTTTGGACCGAATGCTGGTGGTTGGTCAAATAATAATACCTACCCAAGAACAACGGGAGATGTGAACGGCGATGGTTTGGCTGATTTGGTCGGTTTTGCTTCCAACGGTGTTCATGTCGCTTTAGCGAATAGCGATGGTACCTATACCACATCATCGGTTTGGATAGAACAATATGGCACACAGCGCGGTGGTTGGGTTTCATTCGATCAATATCCAAGACTACTCGCCGATGTCAATGGTGACGGTATGGATGATATTGTTGGCTTTGGCAATACCTCCACCTATGTTTCCTTGTCTAATGGTAACGGTTTCGATCCCCATCAAACCTGGTCAACCGAGTTCGACTATTCGTCCGAAGGCACATTTACCCAGTCGCCACGTTGGGTAGGCGATCTTGATGGTGATGGTAAAGATGAAGTCATTATCTACAGAGATAATGCTATTTGGGCGATGAGAACCAACTCAACCAATAATGGTTTTAGTAATCCCCGGCAAGTGGCAGTCGTTCAAAATACCGACGAACATAATTTCTATAGCTATGATGACCACCCTTCGTTTTTCGGAGATGTGAACGGCGATGGCAAAGATGACCTGGTGCATTTTGGTTATGAAACCACCTGGGTTAGGCTTTCATCAGGGAATCAGCTGGGTGAATATCAAGACTGGAAAGCACTTGATTTTGCTTCATTAGATTCTGAAGGATATGCAAACTATCAGTTTGATGAGCCAAGAACTTTAGCCGATATCAATGGTGATGGCTTAATGGATGCTGTTGCATTTTTGAAAGATGGCACATATGTAGCTTACTCGAAAGGTCATGAATTTAGTGAGCCCGAATTAATCGTATATGGTTTTGCTGTTGAAGAGGGAGGCTGGTCTAATAACAATATCTATCCACGAATGGCGGCAGATTACACGGGTGATGGGCGGGCCGATATTATCGGCTTTGCCAATGATGGTGTCTATAGTGCAACCCTCATTGATCCACAAGATTATTCGTATAACATCAATGACTGGCTACCCGAAGCGAGTGAAAAAGATCAAACAGAAACCTTTCAATATGATATTGCTGGACGTCTCATCAAGAAAACCAATGTGTATGGCGATGAGATTCTCTATGAGTACGATGCACAAGGCCGCTTGGTTAAAGAAATTAAAGGAATCACACATGAACAAAGTGAACAACTCGTTGCGCATTATGCTTATGATGAAAAAAATCGTGTTATAGAGTCCTTAGATGGCGTTAAGGCCACACAAATAGAATCAGCCAGTGATAGTGCTTTTAAAGGAATCGTCACGGCTTTTGGCACGAGGCATGAATATGATAAAGCGGGTCGATTGATCAATACCACGACTGACAAATTACATAATATTTCATACTACTATGATGCTATGGGTCGAGTGTCGCATATTCAAAACGAAGATCAAATTACTGAAAATATTTACAATGCATTTGGTGAGATTTCGCAAAAACGAGTTTATGCTACTCCTTATACAGCCTCACGTAAAGGCGGTTTTATTGGCGATTTCCCAGAATTACTTGAAGCTCTAACGGCCTTAAAAAATGAAAAAACGGATAGTTTCACCACTTATGAATATGACAGGCTAGGACAGCTTACGAAATTAGGCGAGGCCTATCGTTGGGATTTGTTAGTGAATAATGACACTAATTTGTCAAGACCTATTGCTTTGCTAGCTTACACCACACATCAATACAATGATTTTGGTGAACGAATCTACACCGAGAAAAATTATGACCATGGTGGGTTTGTTAAACAAATATCGCATTTGACTTATGATAAAAGAGGGTTGTTGCTTGAGGAAAGTATCTCGGGGACCAATGCAGAGCAAACCAAAAAAACGTGGGAATACAATGCCTTTCAAGAATTAGCTAAAGAAAAAGAAAATCTTCAAGAAAGATTCTTTGAATACGATAAGCGAGGTTTTCTAGTAAAAGAAAAAAATAACTTTGGTATCATTCAGAATCAATACGATGCCTTTGGGCGAAAACTTAGCTTAAGAGATGCTAACAATCATGTCACATTATATTCTTATGATGATAAGGAACGCGCAACAACGATCACAACGGCGGAAGGCTTCTCAACCACAACGCAAATTAATCAACATGGGCAAAAGCTAGGTATCACTGATGCCGAAGGTAATATTACCCATTACTACTATGATGCGAATGGGCAGTTAATCGACACGACGTTTAATGGTCAATCGATTGCTTTCAATGATGTGGATGGCTATGGTCGAACCCTATTAGCCTACGATGGAAATTTTAATGGGACACAATATAAGTATGATGCTAAAGGCCGTGTATTTGAGAAAATTATTGACCCTGATGGCTTAGCCTTAAAAACACAGTATATTTACGATGCTAATGGTCGGGTTATCAAAGAAATTAATGCTGAAGGTATCATCACTGAGTTTGAATATAATCATTTAGGTTATCAAACAAAAATTGTGGTAGACGCTAATGGGCTTAAAGAAACCACAACATTGGATTATGATGCCGCGGGTAACGTGACCGCTAGATATGAATTTATTGATGATGCGAAAACCCGCACAACACAGTATCAATACGACGGTAGAGGTAATCTCATCCGTGAAACTTTGTTAACTGAAGAGGGTGTGCAAACCACAGAATATGAGTATGACAGCAGAAATAACCTGCATTCGGTGACTAATGCTCTCGGTCATCAGTCGTTTTCTTTTTATGATGAACTTAATCGCAAGGTTTTTGATATCGATGCATCAGGAGCCGTAATGAGCTATGGGTATGATGCCAAAGGAAATCTTGTTTCAGAAGTATCGTATCGAAAACGTATAGCAACCTCCAGTTTAACAAAAAACTCAACAGTCAATTTTGTCTCGTCATTAATCGGTTATGATGTGGCTGTCGATAGAACAACTTTATATCGTTATGATAAAGATGACCGAGTAAAATTCACTTTAAACGTTGCCTCTTCATCGAGTGTTTATGTTACCGAAAATAAATATGATGATATCAATCGGCTTGTAGAAACTATTCGTTATGCAACGCCTTATCCTATCGACTTTACCTCATTCAGTACCATTTCTAATAGAGAAAGAATTAAAACTTCACCATCAACATCAGATATTGCTAGCAATCTGATACAAAATGCCAAGTTCGATCGTCGTGAAGGTTATGTTTATGATGCGCAAGGTAATAAAGCCTATACACTAGAAGCCGTGATGAGTGGCACGGGATTATTGGCTAACCTCACCAAATTTGAATACGATGCTGCACAGCGCCTGGTGAGTGAAACGCAATATGAACAACAAGTTCCTTATATCATTTCTACCTTTGAAAATACTCAGGCACTGTTAGCACCTTATAATTTAGAGGTGTTTTCAGGCAATCGTACCACCGCTTATACGTATGATAATGCCAATCGTCTCAAGACAATGACGGATGCTTTAGGCCATCAAGAAAGTTATGAATACGATAAAATGGGCCGCAGAGAAGCCTTGATTGATAAAAATGGTAATCGCTTTACTTACCAATATGATGCCATGGGACGTGTAACGCATGAAACCTCTCCACCTGTCGACGTCTTTTATTACAATCAAACGGGTACTCGACTCAAAACGACGCGTAGTATTGTCAAACACTATACTTATGATGCTTTAGGACAAGTCACCGCCATAACCGAAGATTTTGGCGGTAATATGGAACACACGCAATTTTTTGAATACGATGCAGCCGGCAATCAAATTTTAATACGAGAAGAAAACCCTGGTGTCCTAAGAACAGGAACCTATCAGGCGCAGCGACTCGGTAACGAACGGATAACTCGAACGACTTACAATGCAACTAATCAAGCCGTGGTCAATCAGAACACTCTGGGTGATTACCGCTATCGTATTTATAACAGCATCGGACAAGTGGTTTACGATATTGATGAAGAAAATTATGTAACGTATTTTGAATACAATACACATGGAGAGCAAATACAATTAACACGATTATTTACCGCTTTGAATCTTGACGCACTTAAGTCGTTAGGCTGGGAAGAAGGTAAAGAAATTACGCTTACGCTTTTAGAGCAAGCCTTGCAAGCAAACCCAATCCAACCAGCGATTATTTTTAATGATGTAGTGGATCGCGATATTTTTACAGAGTACGACAAACTAGGGCGTAAAGTCAGCGTTAAGAAAAACGAAATGACAGGCTTTGATAGCTATTCCAAAACGAATTATCAAGGAACACCAGAAACACGTTACGAATACAATGCATTTGGGGATGTTATCAAAGAAAGTCACTTTCGAGGTGTTATTAATGGCGTTGATAAATGGACATCTCAATTTCGTTTGTACGATAACTTAGGAAGAGAAGTCCTGGTGTCCGATCACTTAGGTTTCGTTACGGCAACACATTATGATGCCATGGGGCAAGTCACTCGCAAAGCAGAATACGCGGAAAGCCAGTACCTGTATTTGGGTGCGGATGTGGATGTTTGGCGTGAGTCAATCCTTAATACCTTGCTTAACAAAATCAATCCGAATGATAAAGATAGGCACTTTGAATTTACCTACGATGCATTAGGACGGCAACGTTCGCAAACTTTTAAAAATGCCACTTATTATAAAGACTCCAATCAAGTGACGTCAGATTTAACGGCATTCACAGAGTATGACAAGGTAGGCAATATCACTAAAACCATCGACAATCAAGGCAACGCCGCTTCGTTTGAGTATGATGCTCTCAATCGAAAAACCTTTGCGAAAGATGTTGAGCGTAAAGAATATGCTTTTATTATGTTGGACTCTTCGCTCACTGGGACAGAAGCAAGCTTTGCTCCAACGCACTTTTGGCAATATGATTCTCGTGGAAATATCATTGGCGAAATTCATGTGGCTAACGATGGTACAGACCAACGCCAAGAAATTTCTCATATTTATGATTATGCAGGTCGGCATATCCAAAGTGAACAAAGTTATCGTGATTTTGATGGCGAACAACGAAATAAAGTCATCAACATTGCTTACGACTTGGCAGACAGGAAAGTGGTTGAAACACTGCAAATTGATACACAATATCAATTTTGGCAAAACCGAAGCAAGGATACGCATACTCGCGTTAGCACCTATACCTATGATAAAAGAGGTTTGTTAACGAAAACCTTAAATCTAGACGACAAAAATTACGACCATCATCAATCACAAAAATTTAATGCCTTTGGCGAAATGGTTGAACGAGATACCTATTATGAAGCAAGCAATGATGACAATATCATTGAATACTTCTTTTATGATCGCTCGGGCAACTTTTTTAGTTCCAATCAAAACGATGGTGTCTTTACTTATTATGATTATGACATGATGGGTAATGTAACGCATGAATATCAGAAAGATGGCGGCAACATACGTGAAACTTTTAAACGTTACAATGAATTGAATCAGTTAATTAAAATTGAACATCCTTGGTTTGATGGTTATGCTAACAATGGTAATGATTTCACCACATTAAAACCTGAAGATTTTATGGGATACGATCGATGGGGTAATCTGATTTATACAAGAAATTCCAAGGCTAACTATCACTATTACGAATACAATCACGCCGATCAAATCATTCATAGTGAAAGCCCAGAAGTTAAAGTAACAGGCTTTGGTACTTTTAGTGATGCAACAACGCATAATCGGTTTGGATATGACAGCTTAGGCCACCAAGTTTACAGCGAAGATGCCAATCAAAATGCCAGTTATCGATTGTTTAATGCAGCCGGTAATTTACGCTTAGAGCGCAACGCCGAAAACAACATCACTTATTATGCTTCTAATGGTTTTAATCAAGAAGTGGGTAAACAAAAAGCAGCGACTCAAGGGCAATTCAAGCGCTATGATGCGATGGGAAATGTCACGCAAATTGGTATACTCAAAAATAAAGCGGAAAATGACTTTACCATAACCACCTCATATCGATATAACGCGGCGGGAGAGAGAACGCATGAGATACGAGGCCATGTAGAAAATAGTGATAATGTGAGTTACACCGATTACAGTTTGCTAGGCAACGTAGAAGCGCGTTGGAGTGAAAAATCGGGTTTGTATACTTCAACTATCCAAGGGCTCAGTGGTGGTTTTCTTTTTCAAACAGAAACCGATGCGAATGGGAATGTCACCAAAACCGCTTTTGATAATTATGGGCGCGTCACACAAAAAACCTTTGAAAAAACAGATGGCACTGTGACCAAGCGGCTAAATTTTGCTTACGACAATTTAGGGCAATTACAAAAAGAAATACTTCGAGGACCGGATCCCAGCTTTATACTCAGCGAGAAACGTTACACGTATTGGAATAATGGTCAATTAAAAGCCGTCGCTAAGGGACGATTTATCGACACGATTCTCGATACAGAGCGCGCTGCAGCCAGTAGCATAAGGACTGTTGCGGATAAAAATGTCTATCTACTTGAGGCCATGAGAACGACCAATGCTGAATGGGAGTACGTTCAAAACACCACTATTTATTACGACACCTTAGGTTTGGAAACTATGGTTTCTGAGAGTATTCAGAAAACCAGAAAAACCAATAACGCGGTTGAAATTGAAAACATAGAAGGCCTGCGTATGCGCCATAGTTATGATGCGCAAAATCGTTTGATAGACTCCAGGGATGCGTTAACACGCAAAGATGATTTTCATCGTGTCACCTATGCTTATGATGCCGTTGGAAATCGTATGCAAATTAATTACCTCACAGGCGAATACGATTACCAAACACTCTATTTCAGTTATGACAAGGCTAATCGCATTAAAGTGAATTCTGGATTACTCACCCAAGGTGATGTCATCGTGAGTACTCAACAGTTTGCCATCGATAAAGACAACACGGGAGGCGAATTGCGTTCGGGACGAAGTTCCGAAACCACTTACGACAGTTCTGGCCGTAAATACACGGTAAAAACCTATGTGGGCCAGCGTTATTTTGGCAATCAGCAATACGAAGAATTTCGTATCGAACGTTACACGTATGATGCTTTCGATCGGATAAAAACTATTGATGTACGTTTCGACGCTGAGAACATCGCTAACAAAACCAGCAACTCGCTGAAACTGGGCAGAAACATCAATGCTCAGCCATCAACGGATTGGAGCCGATTAGAAGAGCATAATTATAATCTTCATAATAATACCGGTTATGCGGGCGAGCTGGCCTCTATAGTGACTTTTGAAACGGGCTACAATGACGATCTAGCTTGGGATGAGAGCATTGTCGGTCGAGAAAAAACGCGCAATCGCTATTACTATGAAGCTAATGGCCGCAAAAAAAATGATATATTGGATAGTTGGTCCAAAGATTTAAATGGTGGTCGAGGTGATTGGTACGCCAGCGCCCACAGTTATGATTATGAATACGATGCGTTAGGACAAGTATTATCCTATATTTCCCAAACACAAAGGGTGGAATCGGGTCAAGCGGTTGATAATTATCAGGCCAAGCAAACCCATGTGTTAGAATTTCGCGGGGGGTATCAAGAAGTCGCGACCGAGGTTAAGACCTTACAAGGGCGTTTTGAAGACGTTCGGCTGAATACAGTGTATGGCAGTTGGGGCAATGTCCTCAGCTCGCAATATCAAGATGGCGATGCGGTTAAAACGCGTTACTTTGATTACTCGGCGCAAGATGC